>NZ_AP025184.1:1800000-2100000 GCF_020886055.1 Flavobacterium ammoniigenes
CCACCATCCGATGTGATCACCATTTTGCATTCAGAATCATTAATTCTCGAAGCAACTGCTGAGGCAGAAAATCCTGCAAAAACAACGGAATGAATGGCACCAATTCTGGCACACGCTAAAACTGAAACTGCTAATTCAGGTATCATTGGAAGATAAATACAAACTCGATCGCCTTTTTTAATGCCTTGTTCTCTCAACACATTGGCCATTTTTCCAACACGTTCATAGAGTTCATTGTAAGTGATATGCAGTGCAGATTCGTCTGGATTATTCGGTTCAAAAATAATCGCTGTTTTTTCTCCCCTTTTAGCCAAATGACGATCGATACAATTCTTAACAATATTAACTTTGGCTTCAGTAAACCATTTAATATCGGCATTCTCCATATCAAAGTCAACCACTTTATCCCATTGTTGGTACCAAGTAAAGTTTTCTTCTGCTATTTTTCCCCAAAATTTTCTTGGTTCGCGAATGGATTTATTATAATGTTTAAAGTATTGTTCGAAATTGTCAATTTTGTAGTAACTCATAACTCCTTTATTTTTTATAAAAGTATTAAATCTATTGGAATGAATAAAATATTTAAATTGATTAATTGGGCATACTATTTTAACATTATGCAATATTTATTAGATTATTTAACAATATGGTTAATTATTGATTTATTTATAAATTTGATACAAAACTAAAAAAGCGAGATAGAATAAACTATCTCGCTTTTTACGAACAAAATTTAACAACAATTAATTGTTTGTATTTTATAGGAATTACATCACTTCACTTTCTATTGAGAGTGAAGTGATTGTAATTGGCATAACTTTATATCTATTAGTCTCAAAAATGTAACTAATTCAAAATTTGGGATTTATGATGACATAATGCTAATTACTTTAATTAGTGTAATTCCTTGTCTTACTATACAATTTTCTTCATAGCCGTCATCGATTCTCTCAACCAAGCTCCCACTTCTTCTACTGGATGGTTACGAATGATGCTGTTCACTTCGATTAATTCTTTATTATCAACTCCATTGCTTCCGTTGTTAAATGGACGACCCACTAAATTAGAAGGCGCATTTTTAACATAGTCTGCAATTAACGGTTTACATGCGTGATCAAATAAGTAACAACCATACTCTGCTGTATCAGAAATTACTCGGTTCATTTCAAATAATTTCTTTCTTGCAATGGTATTGGCAATAAGTGGTGTTTCGTGTAATGATTCGTAATATGCTGATTCTTCAATGATTCCAGAGTCAGTCATCGCTTCAAAAGCTAATTCCACACCCGCTTTAACCATGGCCACCATTAATACTCCATTGTCATAATACTCTTGTTCCGAGATTTCGACATCACCAGCTGGTGTTTTTTCAAAATTTGTTTCTCCAGTTGCTGCTCTCCAAGCCAATAAATTTTTATCATCATTTGCCCAGTCTTCCATCATGGTTTTAGAGAAGTGCCCTGAAATAATATCATCCATATGTTTTTGGAACAACGGACGCATAATCTCTTTCAATTCTTCAGCTACATTGAAAGCGGCAATTTTAGCAGGATTTGATAAACGGTCCATCATATTAGTGATACCACCATGTTTCAATCCTTCAGTAATGGTTTCCCATCCGTATTGAATTAATTTAGAAGCATATCCAGCATCTACTCCTTCAGCTACCATTTTGTCAAAACACAAGATAGAACCTGTTTGCAATAAACCACAAAGGATAGTTTGTTCTCCCATTAAATCAGATTTTACTTCAGCAACGAATGAAGAACGCAATACACCTGCTCTATGTCCACCTGTTGCTACTGCATAGGCTTTGGCTTGAGCCAAACCTACTCCATTTGGATCATTTTCTGGGTGAACTGCGATTAAGGTTGGAACACCAAATCCTCTTTTGTATTCTTCACGAACTTCAGAACCCGGACATTTTGGAGCACACATAATAACGGTTAAGTCTTTACGAATTTGCATTCCTTCTTCTACGATATTAAAACCGTGAGAATACGCTAAAGTAGCGCCTTTTTTCATCAAAGGCATGATCGCATTCACTACTGCAGTATGTTGCTTATCTGGAGTAAGGTTACATACTAAATCAGCTGTTGGGATTAATTCTTCATAGGTTCCCACTTTGAAACCATTATCAGCAGCATTTTTATAAGAAGCTCTTTTTTCTGCAATAGCTTCAGCACGTAAAGCATAAGAAATATCTAAACCTGAATCTCTCATGTTTAAACCTTGGTTCAAACCTTGAGCTCCACATCCTACGATTACTACTTTTTTACCAGCTAATGCTTGAGTTCCTTCTGCGAATTCAGATTGATCCATGAATTCACAAACTCCTAATTGTTCTAATTGTAATCTTAGTGGTAATGAATTGAAATAATTTGCCATTTTTTCTATTTAATTTATGATTGTAATTCTTCTAATAAACTGGTAATTTCCATTTTTTCTTTGGAAACCGAAATTCTTCCTGAACGCACAAATTGCATAATTCCGAAAGGTTTTAATTTTGCATGTAACTCATCAATTTCCGAACGACGTCCTGTTTTTGAGATTACAAAAAAGTCTCTGGAAACAGTTACTATTTCAGAGTGACTTTCTTTGATGATATTTTGAATTTGTCTTTCGTCAAACAACAAACTCGAATTGATTTTGAAAATAGCACTTTCCAAGAAAATGGTTTCTTCATCAATATGATAAAATGCTTTGATTACCTCGATTTGTTTTTCGATTTGACCAACAATATTTTTAACCCATTTTTCAGTAGTATCCACAACAATTACAAAACGAGAAACATTTTCGATTTCTGATTCGGATACATTTAAACTTAAAATATTGATATGGCGTTTCAAGAATATCACAGATATTCTATTCAGTAAGCCTACGTTGTTTTCTGAATATACAGAAATGGTGAATGTTTTATTTTCCATAGTATTAACTTAATCGGATATCAGAAACTGAAGCTCCTGTTGGAATCATTGGGAATACATTATTCTCTTTTTCTACTAAAACTTCTAGGAAATACGATTCCTTTGAAGCCATCATTTCAGCAACTGCTGCATCCAAATCTTCTCGTTTTGTTACTTTCTTTGCTTTGATGTAATACCCTTCGGCAATAGCAATAAAATTCGGATTGATCATTTCGGTAGAAGCATAACGTTTGTCAAAAAACAGTTGTTGCCATTGGCGCACCATTCCTAAAAACTCGTTATTCAATACTACAATCTTCACAGGAACTTGCGTTTGAAAAATAGTACCTAATTCTTGGATAGTCATTTGAAAACCACCATCACCAATTATAGCAACTACTTCACGATCAGGACGACCCATTTTGGCTCCAATAGCTGCAGGCAATGCAAATCCCATAGTTCCTAATCCTCCAGAAGTAATATTACTTTTAGTCGAATTGAATTTGGAATAACGACAGGTAAACATTTGGTGTTGCCCCACGTCCGAAACCATAATTGCATCTCCTTTCGAGTGCTTGTTAATCATTTCAATGGTTTCTCCCATTGAGATGCCTTCTTTCTTCGGTTGTAATTCGTCATTAATAACCGCTTCTAATTCGATATTGTATTTTTCTTTAAATTCGTTGTGCCAAGATTCGTGCGTCTTAGAATCTACCATAGAAAGTATAGCAGCTAAAGTTTCTTTTACATCTCCTAAAACAGCTACATCCGCTTTCACGTTTTTATCTACTTCGGCAGGATCAATTTCAAAATGAATGACTTTGGCTTGTTTCGCATAAGTAGCTAAATTACCCGTAACACGGTCGTCAAAACGCATTCCTAAAGCAATTAAAACATCACATTCATTAGTCAATACATTAGGACCATAATTTCCATGCATACCTACCATACCCACATTTAAGGGATGAACTGTTGGCATTGCCGAAAGACCTAAAACAGTCCATGCAGCAGGAATTCCAGTTTTTTCTACAAATGCTTTTAATTCGGCTTCCGCTTCGCCAAGAATAATTCCTTGACCAAAAACAATCATCGGTTTTTTGGCTCTATTAATGATTTCAGCAGCCGCTTTAACTTGATCCATTTTCATGGTTGGCTTTGGAACATAACTACGAATGCTAGTACATTTTTTATAACTAAAATCCAATTCGTCAAACTGTGCATTCTTAGTAATATCAATTAAAACGGGACCTGGACGACCTGATTTAGCGATGTAAAAAGCCTTCGCCATGATTTCTGGAATCTCGTGTGCTTCTGTAATTTGGTAATTCCATTTGGTTACAGGAGTCGAAATACTAATAATGTCTGTTTCTTGAAAGGCATCCGATCCTAACAAATGTTTTCCTACTTGGCCTGTAATACAAACCATTGGTGTCGAATCTATTTGCGCATCGGCAATTCCAGTTACTAAATTGGTAGCTCCTGGGCCTGAAGTAGCGATGGCTACTCCAACTTTTCCAGTTGCTCTGGCAAAACCTTGAGCAGCATGCGTTGCACCTTGCTCATGACGAACTAAAACATGATGTAATTCGTCTTTGAATTTATATAATTCGTCATAAACTGGCATAATCGCTCCCCCTGGGTAACCATAAACCAAGTTTACTCCTTCTTCTAATAAGCATCTAATAACAGCTTCTGCACCTGATATTCTCATTTTTTTACTCTATTTGATTATTTAAATAGCTCAGAATAATTTATTTATCTGTAACACAACCTGTTGCCGCACTTGAAACTGCTCTTGCATATTTTAGTAAAACTCCTTGTGTCACTTTCAATGGTGGTTGTACCCAATTGGCTCTTCGTATAGCCATTTCTTCATCAGAAATTTTGACGTTGATGGTGTTTTTAACTGCATCTATTGTAATGACATCTCCATTTTCAATTAAAGCAATAGCACCTCCTTCGTAAGCTTCTGGCGTTACATGCCCTACAACAAAACCGTGCGAACCTCCTGAGAAACGTCCGTCTGTAATCAAAGCAACTGTACTACCTAAACCAGCTCCCATAATTGCCGATGTTGGTTTCAACATTTCTGACATTCCTGGGCCTCCTTTAGGACCACAGTACCGAATAACTACAACATTTCCGGGTTTCACTTCTCCAGCTCTAACTCCAGTTATGGCTAGTTGCTCATTTTCGTAAACAATTGCTGTACCTTCAAAAAACTCTCCTTCTTTACCACTAATTTTGGCAACACATCCCTCAGTCGCGATGTTACCATAGAGAATTTGAATGTTTCCTGTAGCTTTCAATGCATTAGTAACCTCGTGAATAACATCTTGTCCGTCTTTCAAACTTGGAACTGAAGCTAAATTTTCAGCTATTGTTTTTCCGGTTACTGTTAAACAATCACCGTGTAAAAATCCTTCTTGTAATAAATACTTCATAACTGCAGGCACACCTCCTACTTCGTGTAAGTCTTCCATTAAGTATTTACCACTTGGTTTCAAATCAGCCAATAATGGAGTTCTATCACTAATGTCTTGGAAATCTTTTAAAGTCAATTCAATTCCTACCGAATGTGCAATAGCAATTATATGCATCACTGCATTGGTAGAGCCACCTAAAACAGCAACCATCGTTATGGCATTTTCAAATGCCTTACGGGTCATAATATCTCTTGGCTTGATGTCTTTCTCTAATAAAAGTTTAATTGCTTTACCCGCATCCACACACTCTTGTTTCTTTTCTGGACTTAATGCTGGATTTGAAGAACTATATGGTAAACTCATCCCTAAGGCTTCAATTGCCGATGACATCGTATTAGCAGTATACATTCCACCACAAGCACCTGCTCCTGGACATGCATTTTGAATTACACCTTTGAAATCTTCCGGTGTAATGGTGTTGTTGAATTTTTTTCCTAAAGCTTCAAAAGCTGAAACGATATTCAACGATTCACCTTTCCATTTTCCAGAATGAATAGAACCGCCATAGACCATAATTGAAGGGCGATTTAGTCTACCCATAGCCATTACTGATCCTGGCATGTTTTTATCACAACCGGGAACTGCAATCATGGCATCATACCATTGAGCTCCCATTACTGCTTCAATTGAATCTGCAATAATATCTCTAGATACCAAAGAATAACGCATTCCATCATTACCATTTGAAATACCATCACTTACACCAATAGTATTAAAAATTAAACCTACTAAATCCGCTTTCCAAACACCCGCTTTGATATCCTTTGCTAAATCATTTAAGTGCATGTTACAAGTATTTCCATCATAACCCATACTCACAATTCCTACCTGCGCTTTTTTAAGATCTTCTTCAGTTAATCCAATTCCGTACAACATGGCTTGAGAAGCAGGTTGTGTTTCGTCTTGCGTGATTGTCTTACTGTATTTATTTAATTCCATTGTTGTTATTCTTATTATTTTGAAGT
This sequence comes from Flavobacterium ammoniigenes, assembly GCF_020886055.1. NCBI lineage: Bacteria > Pseudomonadati > Bacteroidota > Flavobacteriia > Flavobacteriales > Flavobacteriaceae > Flavobacterium > Flavobacterium ammoniigenes. Next base: position 1,806,358 of record NZ_AP025184.1, read on the forward strand.
TCAATAATTAACTTCTGTTTTATTTATTTTTATACTATTGTTGATTGACCGAGTTGAACGAAGTCTTTTTTGAAATACAGATCTCCTTCGTTTAAAATGTAGTTCACCACAAAGTCTCCTACTTCGTTGGTTCCAAATTGCGAGTCTACTTTCAAATCCACAGTGACGACATTACTAACAATTGCTTTTTCAACCGCTGCAATCACTTTTTTGGATTCTGTATCCAAACCAAAATGATCTAATAACAAGGCTACAGAAAGTATGGAAGCAATCGGATTGGCTATATTTTTTCCTTTGGCTTCGGTATAACAGCCGTGTATTGGTTCAAATAACGAATGCTTTTCTCCTATAGAAGCGGATGACATTAACCCAATAGAACCTGAAATCACACTAGCTTCATCGGATAAAATATCACCAAATAAATTATCAGTTAACAGCACATCAAATTGTCTTGGATTGACAATAATTTGCATTGAAGCATTGTCAACATACATGCATTCTAAAGTAACATCTGGGTATTCGGTAGCGATTTTAGTTACTACTTTACGCCATAATCTTGAAGTTTCTAATACATTGGCTTTATCTACCAAAGTCACTTTTTTACGGCGATTTTGTGCTTCTTTAAAAGCCAAATGGGTAATTTTTATAATTTCTTCTTCATTGTATTCACACAAATCAGAAGCATAAGTTCCCGCTTCATTAGTATTCTTTTCTCCAAAATACAGTCCGCCATTGAGTTCTCGATACACCACAAAATCAGTACCCTGAAGCACTTCTTTTTTAATTGGCGATGAATTCATCAACTTAGGATAGGCTTTGATCGGTCTGATATTGGCAAACAAACCCAATTCTTTACGAAGTTGAAGCAAACCTTGTTCCGGGCGTACTTTGGCCTCTGGATTGTTATCGTATTTCGGATCACCAATAGCACCAAACAAAATAGAATCGGTATTTCTACATAAATTCAAGGTCTGTTCAGGAAGTGGTTTTCCCGTTTTTTCGATGGCAATAGCACCAATATAAGCATCTTCAAAAACAAATTCGTGATTGTACACCACGCCAATAGCATGCAAAGCTTTCTTAGCTTGCAAGGTTACCTCTGGACCAATTCCGTCTCCTGAAAGTACTGCTATTTTTAAATTCATTGTATACGTTTTTAGAAATTAGGCCTGTAAACATTTACTGGCTTCAACTATTTGGTGAATATCTTCATCAAGTACTTCTTTCTTAATATCGGCAAATTTCAAGAACTCAACATATACGATATCCAATTGCACTTTGGTCAATTCATAGCCCACTTTTTTTGCACGGTAAGCCAAGGCAGCTCTACCACTTCTAGCAGTTAGAATAATAGAAGATTCATTCACTCCTACGTCCAAAGGATCAATAATTTCGTAAGTCGCTCTATTTTTAATTACACCGTCTTGGTGAATTCCAGAACTGTGTGCAAAAGCATTAGCACCCACAATTGCTTTATTAGGTTGCACCATCATTCCCATGCTGTCAGAAACCAATCGGCTCATTTCGTTCAATTGTTTTGAATTGACATCTGTATATAAATTCAAATAAGGATGTTGTTTGAACACCATTACCACTTCTTCTAAAGCAGTATTACCAGCTCTTTCACCAATACCATTAATCGTACATTCTATTTGACGAGCACCGTTAATAGCACCAGCGATCGAATTGGCGGTAGCCATTCCTAAATCATTGTGACAGTGACAAGAAATCGTCACATTGTCAATTCCTTTTACGTTTTCTTTTAGGTATTTAATTTTAGCTCCGTACTCATCAGGTAAACAATATCCCGTTGTGTCAGGGATATTAAGAACGGTAGCGCCGGATTTAATTACTTCTTCGCAAACTTGCGCTAAGAACGCATTGTCTGTTCTACCCGCATCTTCTGCATAGAATTCTACATCTTCCACATAGGTTTTAGCATGGGCAACAGCTGCTTTGGCTCGGGCAATAATATCTTCTTTAGTAGTATTTAATTTATGTACAATGTGTGATTCAGAAGTACCAATTCCTGTATGAATACGAGGTCTTTTGGCGTATTGTAATGCTTGTGCGGCTACATCAATGTCATTTTTAACAGCACGAGTTAAACCACAAACTGTGGCATTTTTTACAATTTTACTGATTTCAGAAACAGATAAAAAATCTCCTGGACTTGAAACAGGAAATCCTGCTTCGATAATATCAACACCCATTTCGTCTAAACGACTAGCAATAATAAGCTTTTGAGCAGTATCTAACTTACATCCTGGGACCTGTTCGCCATCTCTTAAAGTGGTGTCAAAAATTTGAACTTTATCTTTATTCATTTTCGTTTATTTAATGTAATTTCACATCTTGAAACAAAATTAGATTTTAATAGTTTGTATCAAAAATCATTTTACTTAAATATACTGCTTATAAAGCCCATAATTACTATATAAGCAATTGATTGTCAATATTTTAAATCTTTATATTTTACAATGGCTAACCATCAAAAAGATTTCTTATTTGTATTAATAAAATCGCTTTCAAAATCAGAGAAACGCCAATTCAAGATTTTCGCAAGCCGTTTGGAGACCAGTTCCAATACAAAATTCATCGAATTGTTCAATATTTTGGACAAATCCGAAGTCTATGATGAGAAACTTATTTTGAAAAGTGGCAGTATCAAAAAAGTACAATTATCCAATTTAAAATCCTATTTATACAAACAAATTTTGGTGAGTATTCGATTGAATATTCCAAGCCAAAATATGCGTTACCAATTGCGTGAACAGATTGATTTTGCTACAATTCTGTACAACAAAGGCTTGTACAAACAGAGTTTAAAAATCTTGGATAAAACCAAACAGCAAGCGCTTGAAAACGACGAAAAACACATGGCGTATGAAATTGTGGAATTCGAAAAACTAATCGAATCACAATACATTACCCGAAGTATTCAAGGTCGTGCGGATGAATTGGCTGTTCAAGCCAAAGAGTTAAACTATCGCAACACTATTTCAAGTAAATTATCCAATTTATCACTGCAATTATATGGCATCATGCTTAAAACAGGTTATGTCAAAAGCGATGATGAGTACCAACATATTGACGATTATTTCAACAAACATATTGCGAAATTTGATGAAGATAAATTCGGTTTCAGAGAGAAATATTGGTACTATAATGCCAACCTTTGGCGTAGTTTCTTAGTGCAAGACTTTTTATCTTGTTACAAATTTGCGCACAAATGGGTGACTCTTTTTTATGATAATCCGAGTATGATATACCTTAATCCCGTGTTTTTCTTGAAGGGTAATCATTATTTATTAGAATCCTTGTTCATGTTGAAATACAAGTCTAATTTCAAAAAGTACTTGGTACAACTTGAAGAAACCATTCACGACCCAAAATTCCCAGTAAATGATAATATCGCGTCATTGTCGTTTTTGTATTTATACAATAACAAATTAAATTATCACATTCTTGAAGGGAGTTTTGCCGAAAGTGAATACTTGATTCCCGAAGTTTTATACAAAATGAATCAGCACAGTGAACATTTAGACGAACATCACGAAATGTTGTTTTATTATAAAATTGCCTGCATTTATTTTGGAAACGAAAAATACACCGATTCGGTATTCTATTTGGAAAAAATCATCAACAATAAAAATCTGACCATGCGCGAAGATTTGATGTGCTTTGCTCGCCTCTTGTATTTGATTTTACATTACGAATTAGGGAATGATTATTACTTAGAGAATCAATTGAAGAGCACCTATAAATTTCTATTGAAAATGAATGACTTAAATGAAGTTCAAAAAGAAATTATTCGCTTCCTGAAAAATCTGAATTCGATCTATCCTGGAGATATTAAAAAAGAGTTTATTACAATGAAAGAACGCTTTATTGAATTAGAAAAAAACACCTACGAAAAACGCGCTTTCTTATATCTTGATATCATTTCTTGGTTGGAAAGTAAAATTGAAAATAGAAAAATTGGAGACATTATTCGTGAAAAAGCCCAATTGAGTAACCGCTAATTAGCACTCTTTATACAATTAAAAATATTACTTACATTTGTTTTTAGCGTTTTCGCTTAAAATGATATTTAATACATACCCTATGCAAAACATTCCTAGTGTTGACTTGCGTGATTTCCTGTCGGAAGACCCGACACGTAAACAAAAATTTGTAAATGAAATCGGAAGAGCCTACGAAGATATTGGCTTTGTAGCATTAAAAGGACATTTTTTAAATGACCAATTAGTTGAAAATTTATACCGTGAAGTGCGCAACTTCTTTTCGTTGCCTTTGGACACTAAAGCTAAATATGAAATTCCTGGAATTGGCGGACAACGTGGCTATGTATCCTTCGGAAAAGAACATGCTAAAGGACGATCTGCTGGCGATTTAAAAGAGTTTTGGCATTTTGGTCAGTTTGTGAGTAAAGACTCCAAATATGCTGCCGAATATCCTAAAAACGTAACTGTTAACGAATTAGCTGAATTTAATTTGACTGGTAAAGAAGCCTATCAAATGCTGGAGAAAACAGGTGTTTATGTTTTAAGAGCTTTGGCTATTCACATTGGTTTAGACGAATTCTATTTTGATAATTTTATCAAAGAGGGGAACAGTATTTTACGTCCAATCCACTACCCTCCTATTACTGACGAACCTAAAGATGGCGCCGTTCGTGCAGCCGCTCATGGGGACATCAACTTAATTACTCTTTTGATGGGTGCTCAAGGAAAAGGCTTGCAAGTCCAAAATCACAATGGCGATTGGATTGACGCAATGGCGCAGCCAGATGAATTAATGATTAATGTAGGCGATATGTTATCCCGACATACCAACAATAAACTAAAATCAACCATTCATCAAGTAGTAAATCCGCCCAGAGAATTATGGGGAACTTCACGATATTCTATTCCTTTTTTCATGCATCCGGTGAGTGATATGCCACTGAATTGTTTGGAAGAATGTATCGATGATGAACATCCAAAACAGTTTGAAGACATTACTGCTGGCGACTACTTGAACGAACGATTAGTCGAGTTGGGATTAGTTAAAAAATAATTGAAACAATGGATTTACAAGATCAGTTAAAAAACCTATTTCCTGACCACCAAATTTCAAATGAACCCGAAGTGGTTACTGAAAACGATCACGAATTATATGTACAAGTGGAACCTATGATTTGCAAATTCGAAAAGCGCAAAGGAAAACCAACTACTATTATTGCTGGATATGAAGGTGCTGACGAAGATTTTAAGATTTTAGCTAAAGAAATCAAAAGTAAACTTGCAGTTGGTGGAACATTCAAGGATGGTGAGATTATCATTCAAGGGGATTATCGCGATCGCATTATGAAAATGCTTCAAGACAAAGGTTTTAAAACCAAACGTGTAGGCGGATAAGAAAGTATACAGTGAACAGTTAGTAGTGTTCAGTTAAAAAACAATCATGATACAATCATCAGAATTGATATTAAATCCAGATGGAAGTGTGTATCACTTGAATCTGAAACCTGAAAATATTGCCACCGATATTATTTTTGTTGGCGATCCAGATCGTGTGGAAAAAATCACACAATTCTTTGACAGCATTGAATTTTCAATTCAGAAAAGAGAGTTTAAAACCCAAACCGGAATCTATAAAGGCAAACGGTTGACGGTGCTTTCTACAGGAATTGGTCCCGATAATATTGACATTGTCCTGAACGAATTAGACGCCCTAGTCAATATTGATTTAACAACGCGACAACCGAAAGAGAATTTGACCTCCTTAAATATAATTCGCATTGGAACTTCAGGAGCAATTCAAGCCGATATTCCAATTGATAGTTTTGTGATGTCTCAATACGGAATTGGACTGGACAATATGTTGCGCTCGTACATCGTAGATGAAGTTACACATCCTGGAATTGAGGATGCATTTATAACACAAACCCAATGGGAAATTCGCAAAGGCAGACCTTATGCTATTGCTTGCTCTGAAACTTTAGCTATAAGAATGGTAAGCGACCGAATGTACAAAGGAATTACCTGTACTATCGGAGGTTTTTACGGACCCCAAGGTCGTGTATTACGTTTGCCTATTCAAGATGTTCAGCTGAATTCAAAAATGGATCATTTCCAATTTAACGGTAACCGAATTACCAATCTCGAAATGGAAACGACAGCTATTTATGGTCTTTCGGCCTTATTAGGTCATAATGCCTTATCCTTGAATGCGATTATTGCCAATAGAGCGACGGGGACTTTTAGCGAAGATCCTACCAAAGCAGTGGATGAATTGATTGCTTATACTTTAGAAAAATTGGTTGAGTAAATCAATAAATGATATGAATTTAATTATAGAAACAGAACGCCTATTACTCCGTCCTTTTGAAATTTCAGATGCTGAATCACTATTTGAAATGGACAAAAACCCAAACACACATCATTATTTATCGAAAAAACCTGTAGAAAATATTGACGAAGTATATGCCTATATCGAAATGGTTCAAAAACAATATACTGAAAATGGAATTGGTCGATTTTCCACCATTTTAAAAGAAACAGGCGAGTTAATCGGTTGGTCAGGTATAAAATTCGTAAATGATCATGTAGAAAACGGAAATACAAATTTTTACGATTATGGTTACCGTTTAAATGAAAAGTTTTGGAACAAAGGGTATGCATCCGAAGCAACGAAAGCTTGGTTTGAATATGGATTCAATGTAATGAAAATTAAAGAAATGAATGCATATACTCATGCAGAAAATGGTGCTTCTAATCATATTTTAGAAAAAAACGGAATGCAGCTTAAGGAAGTATACATAGCTGAAGATGATATTAATTGGAAATGGTGGCAAATGATTAATCCAACTATTTAAAAAAATGTGATAGTACTTTAGGGTATTTATATCAATATATAAAAAATGATACAAATAAAAATTGTTGGTGTTCCTGAACATTTCAATTTGCCTTGGCACCTGTGTATTGAAAATGGCGAATTTGAAAAAGAAAACATCGATTTGCAATGGACTGATGTACCAGAAGGAACAGGTAAAATGTGCCAAATGCTTCGCGATGGAACTGCTGATATTGCGGTGATTTTAACCGAAGGCATCATCAAAGATATTGTAAACGGAAATCCATCTAAGATAGTACAAGTGTATGTAGAATCGCCATTAATATGGGGAATTCACGTAGCTGCGCATTCAACATTCCAGAACCTTGCTGATTTAGAAAATACCAAAGCAGCCATTTCACGACTGGGATCAGGCTCCCAATTAATGGCCTTTGTCAATGCTAAAAACCAAGGTTGGGAAACTAGCAAATTACAATTTGAAATAGTCAACACGCTCGATGGTGGTGTGACCGCCTTAACCGAAGGAAGAGCTGATTATTTTATGTGGGAGCGTTTTATGACAAAACCACTTGTCGACAAAGGTATTTTTAGACGTCTAGCTGACTGCCCTACTCCTTGGCCCTGTTTTGTCATTGCGGTGCGCGAAGACGTATTGGCTACACAACCCGAGACCATTAAAAGAGTTCTTGAAATTATTAATGCCAAAACCCAAAACTTCAAAGGCATTCCAAACATTGTAAATCTGTTAGCTACTATCTATAATCAAAAAACAGAAGATATAGAAGAATGGTTATCCCTAACCGAATGGTCTCAAGAAAAAATAGATTTAGATTTACTTGAAAGCATTCAAAAGCAATTGTTAGAATTAAATATCATTGATTCCAATTGCGATTCGATTATTTGGACTTCGAAATAGTATACAATTGTCTTCCAAGTTCTGCCAAAAATGGAATTCCAATTTCATCGTATTCATAAATGCCATCATTGAATATTTTATTCTTGTTGACTAACAAGGTAGCCGTTACCATAAATTCAACTCCATTTTTCTCATCATTGATGTAAGCACAATCAGTTAGCGTTCCATAGGCTTGACCTATTTTATTATATATTTTAATAGAGGAATTAATGGTATCGGTTGTGTCGCCAAAAATGAAAAATTTGCAATAACTATCATAAAATTCTTTAGCATCAAAACCTTGTTCTCTTGGAAGTTGATACATAGAAGATAATATAAACTGACGGTCAGTTTCATTTAAATTAAATCGCTCGTTCAATTTAAACTCTTGAGGGAACAAAAGGCGTTTGAGTGTAGAATGTAATGTTTCTAATGGGTAATAATTTTTGGCAGAAAAATCAAAAGCTCCCTTTACTATACTATCATTTTCTAAATAACCAATCCCTTTTTTGGTGGAATTGAGATGTAATGCTTTTACATTTTTACCCTTCAAAGAAGGAAGTTCTGCAATTAAATTATCATTTTTATATAATAAAATTGAGGAAGTTATTTTATTACTTGAATTCGTTGAGGATAAACGGTGATTTAAAGAAAATGGAACCAGTCCTTTTTCTTTCATTTTAGAATTTATATAATCAAATCCAGTAAATTCGATCAAATTATTAGCTGCATCATTATCACTTAATGCAAAAAGTTTTGAAATTTCTTTTTGAAAATGCAATGAACTCCTTTTTTCATCGAACCTAAAATGAATACTATCTGTAGTTAGATTCATTGAATTTAATTTTTCAACAGCCAGAAGTGCAATTGGCAATTTGACTGTACTTGCCGGATAAAAATAATTCTTAGAATTGACATTATACTGATAGTCTTGAAAAGAAATTTTTCCATCCTTGTCTCTATTGATTTGCGTGTAGATAATTTGTAGCTCATGTTCACGAGCATTATCCATGACAACTTGAATTTTTGGATTTTGGGATTCTAGGACTAAATTCAGAGGATTGCTTTTCAATGCGTTGTTAGATATCACACAACTAGAACATAAAAATGGAATGGAAAAAAAGATATATTTAATGTTTAACATCTAATACTATTTGCAAATTAAATTATACAAGTTTGATTTAGTCTTTTTAGTTTAACAAACTTAATGAATTATATGTATAATAATATATACATCAAGCATACATAAATAATGAATTCATACTAATTTCATTTAATTAAAAAACTCCATCATCACTGATGGAGTTTTAAATTTTGAAACAATTTTCTTATTTCCAACCACCGCCTAAGTTTCTGTAAACAAATACCGAGGCGTTAATTAGCTCTTTTTGGGTTTCCACCAATTCTAATTTGGATTCCAAAGCATCACGTTGTGTCATCAATACTTCAAAATAATCAACTCTTGCTGATTTGAACAAATCATTGGAAACCAAAATTGATCGGTTTAAAGCATCCACTTGTTGGGTTTTTAAATTGAAACTCTGTTGTAAGTTTTCAATTTTTGACAATTGAGTTGCTACTTCTAAGTAGGCATTTAAAACAGTTCTTTCATAATTGTACAAGGCTTGCAACTGACGAGCATTGGCACTTTTGAATTCGGCTTTAATTGCATTTCTATTGATCAAAGGAGCAGCCACATCTCCAACAAGAGAATACAATAATGATTCGGGAGTTTTGAATAAATAGGACGATTTGAATGCATTGAATCCAACAGAAGCCGAAATATCCAATGAAGGATAAAACTCAGCTCTTGCTACTTTTACATCTAATTTAGCCGCTTCTAATTGCAACTCGGCTTGTTTTATATCAGAACGATTCGCTAACAATTGCGACGGGATTCCCGCTTTTAATTGCGAAGGTAAGGCACTAACTAAACTCGTTTTATCTCTCTTGATTTCCTGTGGATAACGTGCCAATAAAAAATTGATTTTATTTTCCGTTTCTTTAATTTTTTGGAGAATATCAAATTCCATACTTCTAGAAGTCAATACTTCAGCTTCAAATTTCTTAACTGCTAATTCGGTAGCTCGAGCTGCTTCTTTCTGGATTTTTACAATTTCCAAAGCATTTTGTTGAATGGCTATACTTTGCTTAACTATCTCCAATTGGTTGTCGTAAGCCAACAACTCATAATAGGAAGTTGCTATTTCAGCAACCAAATTAGTAATCACAAAGTTCTTTCCTTCAACAGTAGCCAAATATCGGCTAATGGCGGCTTTCTTACTATTGCGCAATTTCTTCCAGATATCCACTTCCCAATGGGCATAAGCGGCTAATTTGTAATCTTGCAAGGCTTCAGGAAATTCATGACCAGGAGTAATTTCGGTAGAGGCATCACCAGCTCCTTGACTGGTATAACGACCTACTTTATCTACACCTGTACCAGCTCCGATCCCTATTGAAGGTAGCAAAGCTCCTTTGCGCACTCGAATATCATTTTTAGCAATTTCTATTTCTTGTAAAGTGATAGCCAACTCTTGATTGTTCTGTAAGGCCACATCAATTAAATCCGTGAGATTTTTGTCCTTAAAAAAATTATGCCATTGTACAGTAGCTATAGTTGCTGTATCCTTACTAGAAGTAAATACTTCTGGAAGTACAGCAGATGATGCTGCTAACTTAAGATCTGGTGCTTTACAGCCAATCATCGCTAGGCATAAACCTAGCGAGATAAAATACTTATTTACTTTATTATTAAACATTATGATTCATTTCTTCGGTTAATGGATTTTCTTCTTCATTTTTAACAAATTTGGTTTTCTCTGAAATGGTACCAAAAATGTAATACAAACCAGGAATAATTACTACCCCACAGATTGTCCCTATGAGCATTCCTCCTGCGGCTGCAGATCCTAAGGTTCTATTTCCGATTTTACCTGGATCAGAAGCTAATACTAATGGAATTAATCCCGCAATGAAAGCAAATGAAGTCATCAAAATTGGTCGGAAACGAACTTTTGCACCTTCTATTGCAGCATTTAGAATCGATGCTCCTTGACTGTGTTTATGAGCCGCAAATTCAACAATTAAAACCGCATTTTTACCTAAAAGACCTATAAGCATCACAAATGCTACTTGAGCATATATATTGTTTGCCAAACCAAATAATTTTAGAAATAGGAAAGCACCAAAAATACCTGCAGGCAATGATAAAATTATTACAAATGGTAAAATAAAGCTCTCATATTGCGCGGCTAAAACTAAATAGACAAAACCAAGACAAATTAAGAATATATACAAGGCTTCATTACCACGGGCCACTTCATCTGCAGATATACCAGCCCAATCAATTCCGAAACCTCGAGGTAAGGTTTCTTCAGCCACTTGTTTAACTATTTCAATGGCAGTTCCACTACTATACCCAATAGCTGGAGCTCCACTAATTTCAGCAGCATTATACATATTATGTCTTGTGATTTCTGATAAGCCATACACTTTTTTCATCGTCATAAATGCAGAAAAAGGCACCATTTCATCACGGTCATTTTTTACGTATAATTTTAATATATCTTCTGGTAACGCTCTGTATTCCGGAGCTGCCTGAACGATAACTTTATATTGTCTATCGTATTTAATGAAATTTGTCTCATAGTTACTTCCCACAAGAGTTGAAAGTGTATTCATGGCATTCTCAATAGTTACGCCTTTTTGCTGTGCAAGATCATTATCGATATCCAAAATATATTGTGGAAAACTGGCACTATAAAAGGTAAATACAGAAGTAAGTTCTGGACGTTTCTTTAAAGCCGCTACAAATTCTTTACTTACAGTTTCCATTTTTTTATAATCACCAGAACCGGACTTATCCAATAATCGCAATTCAAATCCACCTGCTGCCCCATAACCCGGAACTGCTGGAGGTTGGAAAAATTCAATTGTTGCCCCAGGAATATTTTTAGTTTCTTCTTCAAGTTCTTTAATAATTTCCTCCACATTTAATTCGCGCTCGTGCCAATCTTTCAAATTAATCAAACAAGTTCCGGTATTGGCTCCAGTTCCCTCAGTTAATATTTCATATCCTGCAAGTGCCGAAACGGATTGCACACCCTCTATTTTCTCTGCTACTTTTTGCAGTTTTTCAGCAACCTCGTTAGTTCTTTCTAATGATGATCCTGGAGGAGTTTGAATAATAGCATAGAACATACCTTGATCTTCTCCTGGAATGAATCCAGATGGCAAACTATTATTTATAAAAAATATTCCTGTACAAAACACCAATAATACCCCTAATGATATAGTTCTTCTATTGATAAATAAGGTTAATATTTTGATATAACCAGAAGTTAAAGTATTGAATCGATGATTAAATCCATCTAAAAATCGGTTCACTATATTTTTTGGTCGGGTTCGTCCGTGATTATTTTTCAACATTATAGCACATAAGGCAGGCGTTAAAGTCAATGCAACAATTCCCGAAAGAATAATGGCTGTTGCCATTGTGATTGAAAATTGACGATAAAAAATACCAACTGGTCCAGACATAAATGCTACCGGAATAAAAACCGCAGCCATCAAGAAGGTAATCGCAATAATAGCACCGCCTATTTCAGACATTGCTTTTTTGGTAGCCTTTCTTGCAGAAAGATGTTCTTCTTCCATCTTGGCATGTACCGCCTCAATTACCACAATAGCATCATCAACAACAACTCCAATAGCTAATACTAATGCAAATAGCGTTATTAAGTTAATCGTGATACCAAATAATTGCATAAACGCAAATGTTCCGATTAAAGACACGGGAACTGCAATAGCAGGAATCAAGGTAGAACGCCAGTCCCCTAAAAATAAAAATACTACTAAACCTACTAAAATGAATGCTTCAATTAAGGTATGAATTACTTTATCAATAGAAGCATCTAAAAATTTGGATACATCATAACTGATTTCATAATCCATTCCTTTAGGAAAAGATTTTTTTAATTCCTCTAATTTAGCTTTGACATCTTTGATAACTTGACTCGCATTACTTCCGTAGGACTGTTTTATTGAAATCGCTGCGGAAGGCTTTCCGTCTATACTCGAATAGATATCATACATTGAACTTCCAAACTCAACATCAGCTACATCTTTTAGTCGAAGTAACTCCCCATTAGGATTGGATCTAACCACTATATTGCCATAACCTTCCTTGGTAGTGTATCTTCCTTTGTATTTCAATACATATTCAAAAGCTTGAGATCTTTTTCCTGAACTTTCTCCAGTTTTACCTGGCGATGCTTCTAAACTCTGATTACTCAATGCTTCCATAATTTCATCTGACGATATTTTATAAGCTAACATTCGGTCTGGTTTTAACCAAATACGCATAGCATAATCTCGATTTCCAATGATATCTGCAAATCCAACACCGTTAACACGTTTTAAATCAGAAAGGATATTGATATCGGCATAATTGTACAAGAATTTTTGATCAGTACCTTTGTCTTTACTGAATAAATTAATATACAACAACATGTTAGGCTCTTCACGGGTAATTTTTAAACCTTCACGTACTACTAAAGGAGGAAGTTTATTAATCACCGAAGCCACCCTATTTTGAATGTTAATAGCTGCTTGATTGGGATCTGTTCCCAAATTAAATACCACTTGTATGGAAGCTTCTCCGTCATTTCCTGCATCAGAAGTAATGTATTTCATCCCTGGTACTCCATTAATCGCTCTTTCAAGAGGAATAACAACTGCTTTAACCATTAACTCGCCATTGGCGCCAGGATAAGCTGCAGTTATATTTACTTTAGGAGGCGATATGGAGGGAAATTGTGTTACTGGCAAACCAGTAATTGCCAATACTCCCAAAAAGATAATAACAAGAGATATTACTATTGACAGTACTGGCCTTTGTATAAATTTATTAAACATTGATTTATGATTTATAGGATTAAATTTATTCTGCTTTTAATCTCAAATGTGAAATGACATCGAGGGGTTTTTTGTAGATAAAGCTAATTTTATCATCGTCATTTACTTTCTGGACACCTTCAAGCAAAATTTTGTCAGTTTCATTAATACCGCTTTTTATAACATATAGATCGGGTAATTCTCCTGTAATTTTGATTTCTTTTGAAGAGACAATATTGTTTTTATTGACAACAAAAACATATTTTTTATCTTGAATTTCATACACCGCCTTTTGAGGTATAATCAAAGTATTATTGACAGGTACTGTCATTAATACTTTTCCTGTTTGACCATTTTTCAATAATTTGCTATCATTTGGAAAACTCGCTCTAAATGCGATGTTACCTGTTTCATTATCAAATTCACTTTCAATAACTTCTACTTTTCCTTTGTATTGAAAAATTTCATTATTGGCTAAACGCAAACGAATAGTTTTACTACCACGTCCACTTTTATTGGTTTGATAATCTAAATACTCCGGTTCAGAAACATTAAAATAAGCAAACATTTTACTGTTGTCTGAAAGACTAGTTAATAATTCTCCTTCCTCAATCAAACTACCAAGTTTATTAGGAATTCGATCTATAGTTCCTGAAAATGGAGCTCGAATCTCCGTAAAAGAAAGGTGTAACTTTGCCAACGCAACTTCGGCTTTTGCCATCTCTAATTTTGCTTGTGCCAAAGCTTGTTCATTTCTTGAAACTACATTTTTGTCAGCCAATGTTTTAGCGTTTTGCAATTCAATTTCTGCCGATTTAGCTTCGGCTTTTGCTTTTAGCAATTCGGCTTCATACACTTTAGGCATAATTCTAAACAATATCTGTCCTGCTTGAACAAATTGTCCCTCGTCTACATAGATATTTTGTAGAAAGCCTTTTTCTTGAGCTCTAAGTTCAATATTTCTAATGGATCGAATTTGTGTTACAAACTCTTTGGTAAAAGAAGTATCCATTCGCACAGGGTTTGTAACTGCGAATTTTTCATCGGCTTCTTTTTTTTCTTTTTTTGGAGTACAACTACTAAGTAACAAAAGGGCAATGCCCGTGAATAAAGATATTCTCTTCATGGTATAAAATAATAAATTAAAGGATTGAATAATAAAAATTGTAGATTCCTAAAATATAAATACAATGCCATTTAGAAGAAATTATCTCATATAACAATACAATGAAATAACTCTAAAAAATAAAGTTTAACTATTTAAGAATCTAACTTTGAAGTTTTCAGATTCTAAAAACGTTGTTTTTAAGGTATAAAGGGGAAGTTAATAAACTTAAGGAAGTATTGGTAGGATTGTAATTATTATCTAAATAGGATACAAAAACTGTATCAAGATTCAATTGACAATTGGACTTCCAATATTTATTTAAAATTAATGTAGTAGCAGTATCTAGATTATCATCATTATGATAGTCTTCTTCTAATTCAATGTCCGTAAATTCAATTACAATGAATGAATACTCTTTTGTTTTAAAAAATTGTGTTTGATTTAGTTTGCTATTACAATTCTCAGTTATAGACGATTGAATATTCTGAGCACAATAAGCGTAATCATTTCCTAAACCAAAAAGGAAAAAATAAAAAGATAGTATGTAAAAAATTGTTTTCATTGGCCCACAAAAATAATCAAAAAAGATATGTTACAGTTGTTTTTATATTTTTTATAACATATTAAAAACTTTATTTACATCGTAGTTATTTGTTTTGAAAAAGGAGAGTATTACATTTGGAACTTATTAAAAAGACAATGGCTCGATTCAAAGAAAACGATTTACCCAAATCAAAAATTACCTTAAGCGCCCTTCAAAAAGCAACATTAATTTTTCAATATTCTGGCAAGCACCGTTGGAAGTTTTATGTTGGACTCGTTTTCTTGCTTTTTACCGGCGGAACCGCATTGGCTTTCCCCAAATTAATGGGACTACTAGTTGATTGTGTCAAAAATAAAGACCTTGGGCAAGCCAATTTTATTGCACTAAGTTTAGTGGGTATTTTATTTATGCAATCTATTTTTTCGTTTTTTAGATTGTCATTGTTTGTCAATTTTACCGAGAATACTTTGGCCAATCTTCGTTTGGCTTTGTACAGTAATTTGGTCAAACTTCCCATGTCATTCTTTTCTCAAAAGCGTGTTGGCGAATTAAATAGTCGTATTAGCTCTGACATTACACAAATACAAGACACCTTAACATCTACTATTGCAGAGTTTTTAAGACAATTCATTCTAATTATTGGAGGTATTGCATTACTAGCGACCGAAAGTTTCAAACTGACTTTATTAATGCTTTCTGTTGTTCCTTTAGTGGCTGTCGCGGCAGTAATCTTTGGTCGTTTTATCAGAGGATATTCTAAACGTGTTCAAGATAAAGTAGCCGAAAGTCAAGTGATTGTAGAAGAGACGATGCAAGGTATTAGTATTGTAAAAGCTTTTGCCAACGAATGGTATGAAATAGCGAGATATAAAACACAAATCAATGAAGTGATCAAAATTGCCATTAAAGGTGGAAAATACCGCGGCTACTTTGCTTCGTTCATTATCTTTTGCCTTTTTGGTGCTATCGTGGCAGTGGTTTGGTATGGTGTACAATTGAGTATTGCTGGCGAAATGAGTGTGGGCCAATTGATCTCGTTTGTTTTGTATTCCACTTTTGTTGGAGCCTCTTTTGGAGGTATTGCCGAATTGTATGCACAAATCCAAAAAGCGATTGGCGCTACAGAACGTGTTTTTGAATTACTAGATGAAACTCCCGAAAAAATTGAAGGTACAACTGCGCATGAAGCCATTGAAAAAATCAAAGGAAATGTGAGTTTCAAAAATGTAGCCTTTCAATATCCTTCAAGAAAAGAAATGAAAGTGTTAAAAGATGTCAGTTTCACTGCTGAATTTGGGCAAAAAATAGCCATTGTAGGTCCAAGTGGTGCGGGAAAATCAACTATTGCTTCGCTTTTATTACGCTTTTATTCCATTGCAGAAGGAAGCATTGAAATTGATAATAAGAACATTTACGATTACGATTTGGAACAACTACGTGGCAATATGAGTATCGTACCACAAGATGTCATTTTGTTTGGTGGGACCATTCGTGAGAATATTGCCTACGGAAAACCTAATGCAACCGAAGACGAAATTTTGGCTGCTGCCCAACAAGCCAATGCTTACAATTTTATTGAAAGCTTCCCTGAAAAACTAGATACAATAGTAGGAGAACGAGGCGTTAAATTATCTGGCGGACAACGACAACGCATAGCCATTGCAAGAGCTTTATTGAAAAATCCAAGTATTTTAATATTAGACGAAGCAACTTCATCATTGGATAGCGAAAGTGAAAAACTAGTGCAAGAAGCGCTAGAAATTTTAATGGAAGGAAGAACAAGTATCATCATTGCACATCGTTTATCTACCATTCGATCCGCCGATCAAATCTTGGTATTAGACCAAGGAGTCATAGCTGAGCAAGGAACCCATCAAGAATTAATTGAAGTTGAAAATGGGATTTATAAAAATTTAAGCACCCTCCAGTTTAGTAATTCATAAAAAAAAACGCCATTCTTTTGAATGGCGTTTTTTAATTATAAAGCTTTACGACGGTTTCGTTCTGCTTTTAACATGGACAGTTCTCTACTCGTTTGTCCAGCTACCGAAGTATTTTCTTCTGCACGACGAATCAAATAAGGCATCACATCTTTAACAGGTCCGAACGGTAAATATTTAGCTACATTGTACCTGTTGGCAGCCAAATTATAACTGATATTATCACTCATACCGTATAATTGTCCAAACCAAATGCGTTCGTCGTTCGTTTTAATCTCTCTTTCGTTCATTAAATTCATTAAAGTATAGGAACTATGCTCATTATGCGTTCCTGCAAAAATAGCCATGGTTTCAATATGTTCTAACATATATTTAACAGCGGCATCATAGTTGGTATCTGTTGCTTCTTTGGAAGAACAAATGGGAGTTGGGTATCCTTTTGCTTCTGCTCTGGCATTTTCCTTTTCCATATAGGCACCCCGAACTAATTTCATCCCGATAAAAAATCCTTCTTCTTTTGCTTTTTCATGCAGTCGTTTTAAATAATCCAAACGATCCCAACGGTACATTTGTAAGGTGTTAAAAACAATGGCTTTTTCTTTGTTGTATTTCTGCATCATTTGGGTAACCAAATCATCTGCAGCATCTTGCATCCAACTTTCTTCAGCATCAATTAATAAAGCGACATCTTTAAATTGAGCTGTTTTACAAACCAAATCAAATCGATCTACTACTCGATCCCACTCTTCTTTTTCTGAATCAGTTAAAGTTGCTTTTGCACCTACTTTTTCATATAAATCCAATCGTCCTAAACCAGTAGGTTTAAAAACAGCAAAAGGAATAGCTTGGCGTTCTTTGGCAAATTCAATCGTTTTTAAAGTCATGGACAAAGCGGCGTCAAATTGGGATTCTTCTTCTTTACCTTCAACAGAATAATCCAATACAGAGGAAACTCCTTTAGTGTACATTTTATCTACAACAGAAAGACAATCGTTCTCATTAACACCGCCACAAAAATGGTCAAAAACAGTGGCTCTTATTAATCCATCAACTGGTAAATGTGCCTTTATTGCAAAATTTGTAACTGCCGTTCCAATGCGAACAAGCGGTTCATTATCAATCATTTTGAATAAAAAATAAGCCCTATCTAATTCCGTATCGCTTTTTAAGGCAAACGCAATTTGTGTATTATTGAATATATTTTCCATTAAATGTTATATTTTTTTACAAATATAGAGAGAGTTTTCAATACTATTAATCAAAAAATCCCTTATTTTGCGTTCTCAATAAATTCTGAATAATGCAGACGATTCAAGCTAACAATTATCCCGTTCATTTCAATGAAAAAGGCTATGAAGCCTTAAATTCTCATTTGAAAACTACCAAGTATTCCAATGTATTTATTATCACAGATAGTAATACCAACGAGTATTGTTTGCATAAATTTTTACCTTACCTAGAAACCGATCTTACCATTGAGATTATCGAATTTGAAGCAGGTGAGATCAACAAAAATATAGATACCTGCATCGAAGTTTGGAAAGTATTAACCGATTTAGGAGCCGATAGAAAAAGTTTAGTTATTAATTTAGGTGGCGGCGTGGTGACTGATCTAGGGGGTTTTGTTGCTTCTACTTTTAAACGAGGAGTTGATTTTATCAATATTCCAACTACGCTTCTTTCTATGGTAGATGCTTCTGTAGGAGGAAAAACTGGAGTTGATTTAGGAAATCTAAAAAACCAAATTGGTGTGATTAACGTTCCCACAATGGTTTTGATCGATACTCAATATCTTGAAACTGTTCCTCAAAATGAATTGCGCTCCGGCTTAGCTGAAATGCTGAAACACGGATTGATATTTGACAAAAACTATTGGGAACAATTTTTAGACATTAGTACTATTGATTTTTCTGATTTAGACCTTTTAATTCATCGTTCAGTTGTGATCAAAAACGAGATTGTAATGCAGGATCCAACCGAGAAAAATATTCGAAAAGCCTTAAATTTCGGACATACATTAGGTCACGCCATAGAAAGTTATTTTTTAGAAAACGAAAATAAAACCACCCTGCTTCATGGTGAAGCCATTGCTATAGGAATGATCTTAGAAAGTTTTATTTCTTGGCAAAAAAAATTGATTTCTGAAATTGAATACCGTCAGATTAAATTAGCCATCAATGCTATTTACGATGCTGTACAAATAGATAAAAATGACCTTCAACCCATAATGGATTTATTAATCCATGACAAGAAAAATGAATTTGGGACTATTCAGTTTGCTTTAATTGATGGAATTGGGTCCATTAAAATTAATCAATTAGTTGAAAATGAATTGATTCTTAGTGCTTTTGAGGACTATAAATCTTAAACATTAATTTACTTAAAAGGATTGCATTTCGTATGTATATTTTTTTACATTTGCCTCAATGAAAAAGAATCAAAATACAATGTACTTTAAACTGAATAACTGTTCAGCTGACCGCACTTTAGTAAGAATGTGGAAACGCTTAATTGGTATTAAAGGAAGTTTTATTTTTGACATTTTCCAATACTTAAAAGCCGATAACGAAAAGCTCCAAATTGTGTACGCTAATATTCGAGTTTGAATTTTAGTTTAATTATTTTTTAAACCATTATTTAATCTAAAATTAGAACAACTCAATGAACACAAAATATTTCGACTTAATCAACCAAACGTATTACTTTCCTCAAGAAGAATTTACTTTAAACAAAGACCATCTTCAGTTTCACAATATTGATTTGATGAAATTAGTGGAACAATACGGAACTCCACTAAAATTTACCTACTTACCTCAAATTTCCAATAACATTAACAAAGCCAAATCTTGGTTTCGTAAGTCTATGGAAAAAAACAAATATGAGGCAAAATATTACTATTGTTATTGTACTAAAAGTTCTCATTTTGAATATATTATGAATGAGGCATTCAAAAATAACATTCACATTGAAACCTCTTCTGCGTTTGACATTAACATTGTGGAGAACCTTTTGGAAAACGGAAAAATTAACAAAAGCACCTATGTGATTTGTAACGGTTTTAAAAGAGATGAATACGTTTCTAATATTGCTCGTTTAGTAAATACAGGTCACAAGAATACCATTCCAATCATTGACAACTTTGAAGAATTAGATTTACTTCAAGCGCAAATCAAAGGGAAATTCAAAATTGGAATTCGTATTGCTGCTGAGGAAGAACCTAAATTTGAGTTTTACACTTCTCGTTTAGGAATTGGATACAAAAATATAGTTCCATTCTACAAAAAAGAGATCAAAGAAAATAAAAAATTGGAACTGAAAATGTTGCACTTTTTTATCAATACGGGTATCAATGATAATGCCTACTATTGGAATGAATTAGTGAAATGTATCAAAGTGTATGTTGCCTTGAAAAAGGAATGTCCTACGCTTGACGGATTGAATATTGGTGGTGGTTTTCCTATCAAAAATTCATTGACTTTTGAATACGATTACCAATACATGATTGACGAAATTATCAATCAAATCAAAATTGCTTGCGACGAGGCTGAAGTAGCTGTACCCAATATCTTCACTGAATTTGGTTCTTTCACAGTAGGTGAAAGCGGTGGAGCAATTTATCAAATTTTGTATCAAAAACAACAAAATGACAGAGAGAAATGGAACATGATTGATTCCTCTTTCATTACTACTCTACCCGATACTTGGGCCATCAACAAGCGTTTTATTATGCTAGCGGTTAACCGTTGGAATGATACGTATGAAAGAGTTTTATTAGGTGGTTTAACCTGCGATAGCGATGATTATTACAATTCTGAGCAAAACATGAACGCCATCTATTTACCAAAATACAATAAAGAAAAACCATTGTATATCGGTTTCTTCAATACAGGTGCTTACCAAGAAACGATTGGAGGTTACGGTGGCCTACATCACTGTTTAATTCCGCAACCCAAACACATCTTGATTGATCGTGATGAAAATGGAATTTTGGCTACCGAAGTGTATTCAGAGCAACAAACTTCAGACGATGTATTAAAAATATTAGGTTATAAAAAATAATTAAATAATCCCAAATTAATCTTTCAAGGAATACAATTTAATTCTATTTTCGTAAATGTATTTCCGATTAATAAAATAATAAACCATGAGTAAAGGACCAATTAGTCAATTTATTGAAAAACATTATTTGCATTTCAATTCGGCATCTTTAGTGGATGCAGCAAAAGCTTATGAACAACAATTGGCCAATGGTGCCAAAATGATGGTAAGTATGGCAGGTGCTATGAGTACCGCTGAAATCGGAAAGATTTTTGCAGAAATCATTCGTCAAGACAAAGTGCAAATTATTTCATGTACAGGAGCTAATCTTGAAGAAGATATCATGAACCTAGTAGCACACTCCCATTACGAAAGAGTGCCCAACTACCGTGATTTAACACCACAAGACGAATGGGATTTGTTGGAAAGAGGATTAAATCGTGTGACTGATACTTGTATTCCTGAGCACGAAGCGTTCCGTCGTTTACAAAAACACATTTATAAAATCTGGAAGGATGCAGACGATAAAGGAGAACGTTATTTTCCACATGAATTCATGTATAAAATGTTACTTTCTGGTGTTCTTGAAGAATACTATGAAATTGACTTAAAAGACAGCTGGATGTATGCCGCAGCAGAAAAAAACTTGCCTATTATTGTTCCAGGTTGGGAAGATAGCACTATGGGTAATATTTTTGCTTCGTATGTAATCAAAGGCGATTTGAAAGCTTCGACTATGAAATCAGGTATTGAATACATGACTTACTTAGCTGATTGGTATCCAAAAAACAGTGCCAACGGAATTGGATTTTTCCAAATTGGTGGAGGTATTGCAGGAGATTTTCCAATTTGTGTAGTGCCAATGTTGTACCAAGATATGGAAATGCATGACATTCCATTTTGGAGTTATTTTTGCCAAATTTCAGATTCTACAACGAGTTATGGTTCCTACTCTGGTGCTGTACCAAACGAGAAAATTACTTGGGGTAAATTAGATATAAAAACCCCAAAATTTATAATTGAATCCGATGCTACCATTGTAGCTCCATTAATTTTTGCTTATTTATTAGACTTATAGAATAGACCCTGTATGAAAAGAATAATTGTTGACTACGCTAAACTTACCAACGAAATTTTAAACTTATTAGTTGAAAAATTTCCTGATGGTTATGATGATTCAGACATTATCCGTTTTAAAAATGCAAAAAACGAATTAGTTGAGGCTGTTGAAGTGCGAACGGATGATACCATTTATTTAGTAAAAGTAAGTACCAAACTATCAGATCGAATTGAAAACTACGATGAAGATGATGAAATTCTTAATGTAGCCGTAGAACCTATCAAAGAACTTGAACTAGACGAAGATGAAAGTGATGAAGAAGCCGAAGATGATAACTTAGACAAACCTGATAGCGATCCTGAAGATGGTGATGAAGATGACATCGAAGTTGATGATATTGCTGATGATGAAGATGAAGACTAAGAGTAATTATTAATTCATATGAAACATAAAAAAGGCTAACTATTTGCAGTTAGCCTTTTTTAATATACCGATTTTAGTACTATAAATAGCGTTCTTCAAACACTTTTTGATGGTACTTTTGATGACCAATTAAAATAAAGCCAATAGCTCGCACAGAAATTGAATGCTCAGATGCAATTCCTACTTGCAGAAGTTGTTCGTTAGAAAAGCTTTTAAAAAGTAACAAATTCGAATGACGAACAGCTGAAAATTCTGTTAACAAATCTTGAAGACCTCTTGTTTGAGCCACTGTATTATTGGCAAAATCATTTTCGTCAAAACCAGGTAAAGGAGTTTGGTCATTTCTTGAAATTCGTAATGCTCGGTATGCAAAAATTCGTTCCGTATCAATAATGTGTTGGATAATTTCTTTAATCGTCCACTTTCCTTCAGCGTAACGATAATCAAACTTATCCATCGGAAGATTTTGCACAAATCGAATAAAATCATGCAAACTAATCTCTAATTCCTCAAGTAAATTTACTTTTCCTGCTGCATTAATATAAGTAGCATTAAACACTGAATATTCATTATCGTGTAACTGACTTGTTTTCATACTAAGATTTTAAGCGGAGTTTCTACTTGCATTGGTGTTTCCAAAAAGTGAACGAGTTACAATTTTTTCATACACCTTAATCAGCTTCTCATCTGGATTTTTTTCTTTCAATAATTCATTGATTCGAGTCAATCCATATTGTTGTATTGTCAATAAAGGCAATACTATACGTTCTCTAATTGCAATCGAAGCTTTACCATCTGGATAGTTCTCCATGAGTTCTTGATGCCCTGCTATTTTTAACAATAATCTTTTGGTTTCTAAAAATTCATTGTAGATAATTTTCCAAAAATCACCATACTCTGGATCTTTACTCATATAAGCTGTCAATGGAAAAAATGATTTTGCCAACGACATCATACTGTTCTCTAATAAAGTTTTAAAGAACAAAGAATCGTCATATAAATTTTGAACTTTATCCCATTGATTGGTATCTTCAAAATGTTTTAATGCAGTACCTACCCCAAAAAAACCCGGTACATTTTGTTTTAACTGACTCCATGATCCAACAAATGGAATGGCACGTAAATCGGCAAAATCTAAAGTTTCTGATTTACTTCTTTTAGAAGGACGACTTCCAATGTTCGTTTTAGCATAATACTTCAACGTACTCATTTTTTCTAAGTACGGAATGAATTTTGGATGGTTTTTAAAATTTAAATATTTTTCATATCCTAATGATGCTAATTGATCCAAAATGGCTTTTTCATCTACTGTCAATTCATTTCTTCCTTTGGCAAAAACCTGATTTGTAACACCTGCACTCAATAAATTTTCCAAATTATAACGACAAGAATCTAAAGTCCCAAAATTAGAACTGATGGTTTGCCCTTGAACAGTAACTTGAATTTCATTGTTTTCAATCTTTGGCCCTAAAGACGCATAGAATTTGTGCGTTTTTCCACCACCTCTCGCTGGCGGACCACCTCTACCATCAAAGAAAATAGCTTTAATTCCATATTTTCTTGAAATTTCAGTAAGCGATTCTTTGGCTTTATAGATACTCCAATTGGCCATTAAATAGCCTCCATCTTTAGTTCCGTCAGAGAAACCTAACATGATCGTTTGTTTGTTGTTTCTTTCTTGCAAATGCTTAGCATAAGCCGGATTAGTATATAACTTCTCCATTATCTGATGCGCATTTTGTAAATCGTCAACTGATTCAAATAACGGAATAATATCAACTGTTGGTGCTGACCAATTACATAATTTGAAAAGTGCAAATGTTTCCATTACGTTCAAAGCACTTTCATTGTTACTTATAATATAACGGTTAGAACCAAATTCACCATTATTCTGTTGAATTGTTTTAATGGATTGAATGGATCCTAAAGTAGAATTGGTCATTTCATTTTCAAATGAAGCTGGATCTAAATCACCCGATACATTTGACAAAATGTCGAATTTTTCTATTTCTGAAAGTTCAAAATAATTAGCAGGAAATACAGCTGAATCCGATTTTAAATAATGATTCACTACGTCTTTAAAAACGGCATCATGTATTTTACTATTCTGGCGAATATCAAGCGTTGCAAAGTGAAATCCGAATAAATTGACTTTAATTAATAAGGCATCTAACTGATCTACATAAAGCGATTGATGTTGTTCAACGATGATCAATCGTATTTTTTTAAGTTGGGTTTTAAATTCATCCAGCGTTATAAAAATTTCTCCTTTGGAATAAAAAACTGAACGATATAATTTTTGTTCTAATTCTGAAACTAAAGTATCAACTCCTGAAAATGTCAACTTACGTTTCAAATTTCTCATTTCAATATAGTAACATTTCAATATTGAAGTTCGCAAACGATCAGCTACCTTAAGAGTAATATCTGTAGTAACAAAAGGATTTCCATCTCGATCACCTCCAGGCCAAAAACCTAATTTAATTAGCGGATTATTGATTGAATTTCCATTAAACAAGTTTTTTTCTAGATAATGAACCATTTCTCCCGCGGTTTCGTAAAAAACATTTTCGAGATACCAAATTAAGCTTACTGCTTCATCGTACGGATTGGGTTTCTCATTTTGAATAAAAGGTGTTTTACCCAATTGCGCTAACAACTGTTTAATTCCTAATAAATTATTTTTGCGAATCGCATCGGTTAAATCGTTAATAATTCCCAACACTGCACCCGGATAAAATTGGGTTGGATGTGCTGTTAATACCGTTCTAACATTAAAGTTTTCTAAAAATTCCGTTAATTCGGCTTGATTGTTATTGTTGTCTGCTTTTTCTTTTATATCACGTAATGAACCTCTACCTTCCATATTATTAACCTCCGGAAAAGCAGCATCCTCAATCGCATCAAAAAGCACAATTTGACGTTCAATATATTGAATAAATCGGAACATTAAATCTATCTTATCCGATTCAGAATCTGTAGGTAAATATTTCTTGGTAAAAAAATCTACAATCTCTACTGGAGTTTCTAGTTTTTTAAATCCCGTATCACAAACATCTGTAAATAAAGGA
This sequence comes from Flavobacterium ammoniigenes, assembly GCF_020886055.1. Lineage (NCBI taxonomy): Bacteria > Pseudomonadati > Bacteroidota > Flavobacteriia > Flavobacteriales > Flavobacteriaceae > Flavobacterium > Flavobacterium ammoniigenes. The sequence goes on from NZ_AP025184.1 coordinate 1,832,175, forward strand.
AGTAGAACTCCCGTGTTATCGATAGAATCAAAAGGCAAAGTAATAAATACACTATTATAAATATGGTATTTAGAGAGTACATCTTGATTAAAACGTTCTAATTTAGGAAGCGTATACATAAATTATTAAGGTAAAGTTAGTTGTTGTTGTTATAGAAATTAGCATAAAAAAACCCCAAGAAAATACTTGAGGTTATATACTTATATATAGCGTCAAGTATTACATATTTTTAAAAATCGTATGCATCAAGCGCTTCTTATCATTAATACTTTCTTCCAATGAAATCATAGTTTCTGTTCTGTAAACACCATCTATATCGTCAATCATAAAGATTACATCTTTAGCGTGCTTGGTATCTTTTGCTCTAATTTTACAGAAAATATTAAATTTACCTGTAGTTACAGAAGCTACTGTTACAAAAGGAATTTCATTAATTCGTTCCAAAACAAACTTAGTTTGAGAAGTATTATTTAGAAAAACTCCCACATAAGCTATAAATGAATATCCCAATTTATCATAATCAAGAACAAGAGAAGATCCCATTATAATTCCTGCATCCTCCATTTTCTTAACTCTAACATGAACCGTTCCTGCAGAAATTAATAATTTTTTTGCAATATCCGTAAATGGAACTCTAGTATTGTCAATCAACATATCTAAAATTTGGTGATCTACTTCATCTAAACGAAACTTACTCATAATTTTCTCAATTAATATTATTAATTAGCTAAAAACAAAGTTTAAAATTATACATTAAATTCAAATAAAAGATAATAAAATTATTTTTTTATCAATCCATTAACGAATTCAATGGTATTATTTAAATAAAAATTGGCTTTTAGATCTAATTCAGGAATATTGTCATAATCATCAGTATAAAGGGCTCCTTGAGCATCATACTCCAAATGACCGAAACGATTTTCTAAATCATCAATTTGATTAATATAAGCGTTAAACCAAATTTGACCGTCAATCAATTCTTCTTTGTATTGTGCTGCAAAATTGATGATTTTTTCGTTACCATCATAATTAATCTTGACATTTTTATACAAAAAATCACAAAAAACTGGATTATTTTGTGAAATATTCAAATAATCTTCGATTCTATTGATAACTATATCGTTTTCGCTAATTGTTGAAAAAGCCGAAACTAAAGAAATAAAAACATATTTTCTGGTTTGCTCTCTTTCATAATCGTTTGGATAATGTCCAGCCTCAAATAAAATAGTTGGAACTCCTAAATACTGAAACGTATCCCCAATACAATTAATATTAAACGAATCATCAAAACGACCCACTTGTCCCGGAATATATTTTTGTAATACTTGATTAATTCCTGCAATTACATTGATAGCTTTTAGTCTAGAGTCATTAATTTCGCGTTCCTCATTATAAGAAGGGGCTAAAAAAGACATAGTTGCTGGCTTAGCCGACATGTCGACCCCAAAAATTGTTCGTTGATCATGAAGATTAAAACAATAATCCGGTTTGAATCGCTCGAAAGTATTTCGTAAAATTTTGCTTTCCGGTTGAGTTAAATCTTGGGAATCCCGGTTCAAATCAACTCCATTAGCATTTGCACGAGTATACAATGTAGCCCCATCCGGATTCAATATTGGAATACAACAAAAAGTAAAATTGTTTAACAATTGTTTTGCAAAATCTGTATCGCCGTGTAATAAATTCAAAAAATCAAAAAGTCCTTTAGTGGTCGTGCTTTCGTTACCATGCATTTGTGACCAAAGAAAAATTCGCGTAGCTCCATGACCTATTTGGTATTCGTATATTGACTTACCTAAAACCGATTTGCCAATTTCCTGTAATTGATTAGTAGTATTTAATCGATTTAAAATTGGCTCGATATGATCTAAAGTGATGTATCTCCCTTGAATCGATTGTTCTTTATTTTGAACAAATAAGGCTTCAAAATTCATAATTTGTTATTTGATTTTACAAAAGTAAACATCTTTGCTTTTGCTAAGTTAGTTATGTAAAAAGTAAGGTATTAAATTCAATAATCACTATTACGATTCAAGAGCACGATATCCGTACTCAGGTATTTTCCCTTTTACACCTACAAAATGTTGATTTAAAAGTTGTAAATCGGTTGCTAAATCTCCAGAGGGTTGTAATGGCTGACCAAAACGCACCTCTTTTTTCCCAAAATCGAAGGCCACAGGAATTATCGGTACATTGGCTTTCAAAGCAATATAATAAAATCCTGTCTTCAATTCCGACACATATTTTCGGGTTCCCTCAGGAGCTACAGCTAATCGAAATGTTTCCTTTTTATGAAAAATTGCCGCAATTGAATCTACTTTATTCAAACCACCGGTGCGATCCAAAGCTTCTCCTCCCATATAGTTGAAATAATAACTAAAAGGAAAAAGAAACAATTCTTTTTTGGCTACAAAATTCATTTCCAAACCTAAAATTCCACGCGTAAATATGCCTAAATAAAAATCATGCGCACTAGTATGTGGCATCACCATCATGACACATTTTTTAATTTCTGGATTGATGGTACCAACAATCTTCCATCCCATCATTTTAAAAAAAATCCACTTGTAAAATAGCTTTTTCATTCTTTCATTTATATTATGCAAATAAAAACAATTAAAATCTTATTTTTGAATAAATCCATAGATTATGATTCGGAAACTATTGAGTTATCTCATTCCAATAACGATATACAAAAATAAATCAAGTTGGAGTAAATCAATTGAGGTTACTTGGGCTAACGGCGAATTAGTGCTGGATTCCGAAAATACCAATTACTCTTATGGAAGTTTACAACGTATTTTACGATTAGGTTTAAAAAAAATTGGCTTTCGCCAAATCAAAGCAATGAACAAAATTTTAGTTTTGGGCGTTGCAGGCGGAAGCGTAATCAAGACTTTAGTGGATGAAGTTTCATTTAAAGGCGCCATTACGGGTGTCGAAATTGATCCTGACATCATTAAAGTGGCTAACTCCTATTTTAAATTGAATCAAATCCCCAACTTAACTATCGTAATTACTGATGCATTTGAATTTGTTTTACAAGCCAATGAAAAATACGACTTAATCATCGTTAATATTTTTCAAGATACCAAAATGCCTAATTTTTTATTTGAAAATTTCTTTACGCAAAAACTTTGTTTCTTACTTCAAAAAAAAGGCTTTATCTTATTCAATACTATGGTGTTAACTGAAAAAGATAATTTAAGAAACAAAAAATATGTTGAGGAATTTTATCAGCCAGATTTCAAATTAGCTACCATACCACGAGTTGAAATTCACAATGAATTAATTTTAATTGAAAAGATCAAATAGCTAATATTGTATTCGCTTGTAGATATATTATATACTATCAATGAGAAAAACAGTCAAAAAATTATTTTTAGGCAAATCGTCTAATGGCGAACAAGCTGAATTTAATCCAATCCAAAAACGAATTCAAAACATAAAATCCATTTGGAATAATGAACATCAAGATGACAACGGAATAGAAAAAATATTCCGATTACTTCTTTCATCCTCTCAGCTCCTATTCCCAGGTATTTATATCAAATATTTTTCAAGAAAAAAAGGAATTGAGTACCAAGATTTAGCCATTGATACCTACATATTACTCAAGGTTGCTTTTCCAATAGTTATTTTGATAAACCAATGGCACACTATCTATTGGGTCGTTGCACTAATGACCTATTTATTTCTAGAAACCATTTTTTATATTCCAACTTTGATCTTCGCTTCTGATTTATTTTCAAGACCAAGATCCTACAGAAGATCCATGTTATTACTGTTCTTTAATTATTTAGAAATTGTGTTGGCTTATGCTGTTTTTTACTCCTGTGGCAACTACTTAAATAAACCTTTTACGCATTGGTTTGACGCCGTTTACTTCAGTATCATAACCTCTTCATCTATCGGATATGGGGATTATTATCCCGCCGAAACTTTAGGTAAATTTTTAGTAAGCACGCAAGCCTTACTCTTTTTATTTTTTATTGTGCTTTTTTTGAATTTTTTCTCAACCAAAGTAAAAACCAAGGGGTATTTTGATCACGAAAACAAGGAATAATTATAGCATTTTTTTAGCTTTTTCTAAATCTTCGGGAGTGTCAATTCCTATTCCAACATGCGTAGTCTCCACCATTTTGATGCGTTTACCAAACTCTAAATAGCGTAATTGTTCCAATTTTTCTGAAGCTTCTAAGGATTGCATTGGTAAGCTATAAAAATCCAACAACGCTTGTTTTCTAAATGCATAAATGCCAATATGTTGAAAATAGCGCACTCCAACATTTTGCTCTCTTGGATACGGAATTACGGAACGGGAAAAATACAAGGCAAATCCATTTTGATCTACCACTACTTTGACATTGTTTGGATTTTTAATATCATCTTCGTTAGTAATTTCTCGCATAACAGATGCTAAATCAACTTGTTTAGTCAAGTCGTTTTTAAAAACTTCAATTGCTTTCTGCAACGGATCAGCGTCTATAAAAGGCTCATCACCTTGCACGTTAACCACAATATCAACTTCTAAATGCTCAATTGCTTCAGCAATTCGATCACTTCCTGACTCGTGTTCTTTGACACTTTTTATTGCCTTACCTCCATTGGAAACAATCTCTTCGAAAATTATATCAGAATCCGTAACAACAAAAACATCATCGAATAGCTGAGTGGCCATGGCAGCTTCATAAGTTCTTCGTATTACTGTTTTTCCACCCAAATCCTGCATCAATTTAGCTGGAAATCGTGTAGAAGCGTATCGTGCGGGTATAACTGCTATTATTTTCATTTCTAGTTGTAATAAATTTGTAGTATCAAACGAGATACAAATTTAAATTAATTTTCGAGTTATATCTTTTTGATTAGTCAATAAAACTTTCGTCCTTAAAACCAATCAAATACAATTTGTTTTTGGCACGCGTCATAGCGGTATACAACCAACGGATATAGTCACTGTTGATTCCGTCAGGTAAATAGGGTTGTTCAATAAAAACGGTGTTCCACTGCCCTCCTTGCGATTTATGACAGGTTATAGCGTAGGAGAATTTCACCTGCAACGCATTAAAATACTCGTTGTTTTTAACCTTTTGAAATTGCTTGAATTTGGTTTCACCTTCATAATCCTTAAGCACTTCTTGGTACAATCGATTGGATTCCTCATAGGTTAGTGATGGTGATTCACTTTTAATAGTGTCCAATAATAACACCGTTTCAAAAGGCTTTTGATCGGGATAATCGACCATTCGGATCTTTACTTTGGCAAACTTAAAACTGTACAATTCTTGGATACCAAAAATTTCCAATACTTCAATAATATCGCCATTGGCGATAAAACCAGCTTCGTCTGAATCTTTTAGCCAAAAATAATTGTTCTTGACCACCATTAAAAAATCGCCCGTTGAGAGTTCGCTTTCACGATCTAATATTCGGGTTCGAATTTGTTCGTTATACTGATTTGCTCGTTTGTTAGAGCGAACAATAAAGGCAGTGTCTTCAATACTGTAATTACTATAGGCCGATTGGATTGCATCTTGAATATCATAGCCATCGGTCAACCGAACTATATCTTTGAATCTTTTGACGTCAAATTGAAATTCATCTATAAAACTGTCTTTTAACAACTCCCGCAGTTCAGTGGCATTAAACAAAATCCCAGAACTTTCTTCCTGGCGCATTACCTCGTCTAATTCTATAGATTCAATTTCTTTATCGTAATGCACTGCTAAAGTATGGGTGTCCAATGCTGGACTTATGTCCAAATTCACTGGCGGTAGCTGAGCAGTATCGCCCAAAAGAATCATTTTGCAGTTGGTTCCGGAATACACATACGAAATCAAATCGTCTAATAATGATCCGTTTTCGTACAATTTTGAATCCGAATTAGCATCCGAAATCATCGAAGCTTCATCGACTATGAAAATGGTGTTTTTATGTTTATTGGGTTGCAACGTAAACGATACGCCTCCGCCAGAAGATTTCTTAGGAAAATAGATTTTTTTATGAATCGTAAAAGCAGGTTTGTTGGAATAATTGGCAATTACCTTAGCCGCACGACCTGTTGGCGCTAGCAAAACATATTTTTTATTGATCTCAATTAAATTGTTGACAATGGTAGAAATCACCGTTGTTTTTCCTGTTCCAGCATATCCTTTCAAAACAAAAATGGTTTTGTTTTCCATTTCAGTTAGGAATATAGCAATCTTTTGAAAAAAGATATCCTGTTTGTAAGTTGGTTCAAACGGGAATTTTTTCTTCAAAATGCTATAAAACAAGGAGGAATTCATCTGATTTAATTTGGTTGCAAAGTAAGCAATTGCTATGACAAAAATCAACTTATATAGATCAGATGATTGATTTTTGTCTATGATTTTTGATATTGCTATTTACATTGTTATTCGTATGTTTGCAGTGTTGAAATAAAAGATCATGAATTCTAATATCACCGAAAAGAAATATAAAAAACTATCCATTCAAGTTGACTTGAACGGTCTTTCTTTTTGTTGTTTTGATACACTAAACGATACTATTATTTCTTTTAACGAGGTTCGTTTTGATAGTTTTCATAAAGCCACTAAAACCGAAGAATTGTTTGCAGATGCTTTTAGTGATTATCCAGAATTAAAAGAATCCTATGATGAAATTTTAGTTATTCATAATAGTAATCTTGCCACTTTTGTCCCTGAACCTTTATTTGACGAAAACTTCTTAGGAAGCTATTTACAATACAACACCAAGGTATTTGAAACTGATTTTTTTGCTTTTGACGAAATCGCTAATTGCCAAATGAATACGGTTTACATTCCGTATGTGAATATCAATAATTTTTTTATTGATCAATTTGGCACTTTTGATTACAAACATGCTACTACTATTTTAGTTTCTAAATTATTGATTGGATCTAAAAATAACCCAGAGAAAAAAGTAGTTGTTCATATCAATTCGGGACACTTTGAGATTATTGTAGTTCAAAACCAAAAACTATTGTTTTTCAACTCTTTTGAATATACTACGCCAGAAGATTTCTTGTATTACATTTTGTTTACAGCGGAACAATTGGATTTAAATCCAGAAGAATTCACTTTGGAATTGATAGGAAAAATTGATACCGAAAGTGAGTACTACCAATTGGCATACCGATACATCCGTAATATTACTTTACTTGACGTTAGCGAATTACAAGCTAAAAATACTTTCTCTGAAGCGGACAATAGAACCCATTTTATACTTTTTAATTCATGAGAATTATTTCAGGTAAATACAAAGGCCGACGTATATTTCCCCCAAAAAACCTTCCTGTTCGCCCCACAACCGATATGAGTAAAGAAGCTTTATTCAATGTATTGAATAATCATTTTAGCTTTGAAGGACTTAAAGTTTTAGACTTATTTTCGGGTACTGGAAACATTAGTTTTGAATTTGCTTCACGAGGTAGTTCGCCAATAACTTCTGTTGATGGTGATTTTGGTTGTGTGAAATTTATCAAACAAATTGCTGCTGAATTTGATTTTAATATCGCTGCTACCAAAAGTGATGTGTTTGCTTTTCTTGAAAAAAACAAAACAACCTACGATATCATTTTTGCAGATCCTCCTTACGGATTGGACCAAAAAACATTTGAAAAAGTAGTAACTCTAGTTTTTGACAGAGGACTTTTGGAAGAAGACGGTATGTTGATTATTGAACATTCCAAATACACTAAGATGGAACATTTACCTCATTTTTCTTTTCAAAAAAGTTATGGAGGTTCATTCTTTAGTTTCTTCGAAATGGTTAGTTCTGAGGACGAAGAATAGTTTTCCTCAAAAATAAAAAAAGCAGACCTATAAGCCGGATTCTGTCTCCGTAAACGGAGCCTTATCATTTATCTAGATCTTGCATTACTGCAAGACTCAAGCTACCTACCCTTCAACAACGGACGAGAAGCCCTTAAATGCTGATATACTTGGTATTTCACCGCATAGAGTTTACCTGGTTTCACTACAGCATTACCTGTACCTGCTTTCTGTTGCACTTGTCCTAATCCGATTACTCGAACCGGCGGGTGTTACCCGCTATGCTTCTCTGTGGTGTCCGGACTTTCCTCCCTCCTAATTAATCAGGACGGCGATAAGGCGGTCTGCGGGGCAAATTTACAACATAATTTATGGGAATTCATAATTGATTGAAAAGTAGTCTCAAGAATAGCAAATCGGCATTCCAATTTTGTTAGTAAATTGGGGATAAGTCGTTCTGTTTTGAAGATGGAGCTATTGCATTTTGAGAATTCATATCCTATATTTGCTATCTAATACCTATTCAATGGAACAATTTGTAGTATCGGCGCGCAAATACCGTCCGCAGACATTTAAAGATGTTGTGGGACAAAAAGCCATTACTAATACTTTGTTGAATGCCATTGAAAACAACCACTTGGCCTCTGCCCTATTATTTACTGGACCTCGTGGAGTTGGTAAAACTACTTGTGCTCGAATTTTGGCTCGAAAAATCAATCAACCAGGTTACGACGATCCGAATGAAGATTTTGCTTTCAATGTTTTTGAATTGGATGCAGCTTCCAATAACTCGGTAGATGATATTCGAAACTTGATTGACCAAGTGCGTATACCTCCCCAAACAGGGCAATACAAAGTATACATCATTGATGAGGTACATATGCTTTCTTCGGCCGCTTTTAATGCTTTTTTGAAAACATTAGAAGAACCACCAAAACATGCCATTTTCATTTTGGCAACGACCGAAAAACATAAAATTATTCCAACGATTTTATCACGTTGTCAAATATTTGATTTCAAAAGAATCACCGTTAAAGATGCTAAAGAACATCTTGCCGATGTTGCCACTAGTCAAGGTGTGCAATTTGAGGACGATGCTTTGCATATCATTGCCCAAAAAGCAGATGGCGCCATGCGTGATGCTTTATCGATTTTTGACCGTGTCGTTTCGTTTTGCGGGAACAATTTAACCCGTCAAGCAGTTACTGAGAACTTGAATGTGTTGGATTATGAAACCTACATCAATGTAACCGAATTGATTTTGGAAAATAAAATCCCAGAATTATTAGTTGCATTTAATGAAATTTTATCCAAAGGATTTGATGCACATCATTTTGTTTCAGGATTAGCCTCTCATTTCAGAGATCTATTGGTTTCTAAAAATCCGGCAACACTATCTTTATTAGAAGTTGGCGAACAAGCGCAGCAAATGTTCGGTGTGCAAGCACAAAAATGCGATGCTAATTTCTTATTGAAGGGAATTGAAATTGCTAATGATTGTGATCTAAAATACAAAGTCAGTCAAAATCAACGACTCTTAGTTGAACTTTGCTTGATGCAATTGGCCTCCATCACTTTCGATGGAGAAAAAAAAAAGTTGAGCCATTTATAATTCCGCCCACTTACTTTAAAAATTCTGGTTATTCAATAGTTGAAGTTATCAAAAGTGTTGCTACCACCGAAAAGGTGGACGAAACAATTTCTACAGCACAAGTAATCCATTCTCCAGAAATTGTAGAAACTGCTACTGAGGTAGTTCTTGAAACACATACAACTATCGTTGAACCAATTGTAGAAGTGCCAAAGCCTAGTATTTCAAACGAAACCGAGGCGAAAGTTTCAGCACTCTCTTTATCGAGTATTCGAGCTAAAAAAGCTTTAGAGGAAAACTCCAAAACGTTTGTAAAAGAAACTGTTCATTTACCTACAGAACCATTCACGGAAACTGAAATGTTATTACAATGGAATAAATATGCACAGCGTTTGGGCGACAAGGGGTACAAAATTATGGAATCCTTATTGCTAATCAATGATCCTGTTTTAGATGGAACCCATATCACTATTGAATTACCTAATGAAGGATCCAAATTGGATTTTGAAAGTGAAAAATTAGGATTGTTGGGATACTTAAAAGGGCATTTACACAACCACGATATTACAATTCAAGTAATTGTAAATGAAAGCTTTGAAAGCAAACGCAGCTTTAATGATCAAGATCGTTACAACCGTTTGCACCAAATCAATCCGAATATTGAATTGTTAAAGTCAACATTTGGATTAGATATAACATAAATAATTAGTTAGATATTTCCGTAGTACATGGCTTTCACAATTCCGTCAGCCAAACCAATTTTAGGAACATATATATTTCTGGCACCACTCCATTTCATCGCATTCAAATAAATTCGAGTAGCAGGAATAATAACATCGGCACGATCTGAATTCAATCCTAATTCTGCAATACGTTGTTCGTAAGTTAATGAATTCAAGAAGGCATATTGCGAATTCATATAAATATACGACAGTGGTTTGTCTTGAGATTTTCCAGACATTTTAAACAATTTATTGATATTTCCTCCGGAACCAATAAGTGTTACTTCTTCAAAATCGGCTGTATTGGTACGAATCCATTTTTCAATTTCATCCCAAACCACTTCATGAACCATATCGTTCAATAAACGAACGGTCCCTGCTTTAAAAGAGCGAGAGACAATCATCTTACCATCTGAAAACAACGTAAACTCGGTACTACCACCACCAACATCCACAAAAAGATAGGTTTTGTCCGTTTTGATCAAGCTGTGTAAATCACTAGAGGCAATGATTGCCGCCTCTTTTTTACCATCAATAATTTCAATTTTTATTCCGGTTTTCTTTTTAATGATTTCTGTAACCTCTTTTCCATTATAAGCTTCACGCATTGCCGAGGTAGCAAATGCTTTATAATGCTCTACTTTGTGGACTTTCATTAATAGATTGAAAGCTTTCATTGCATCGCACATTCTATCGATATTCTCTTCAGAAATTTCACCAACCGTAAAAGCATCTTGTCCCAAACGAATAGGAACGCGAACTAGGGAACTTTTATTAAATTGGGTGTCTTTGCCATCTTGTTCAACAATATTGGCAATAAGCAATCGCATGGCATTGGAACCAATATCAATAGCGGCGTATTTTTTTATATTTAGCATTAAATCAAATCTAGGTAAAATTAGTTCAAGTAAGAGAAATTAGTTTGACTCCCCCTCAGCTAACATATTTTTATAATAATTATAAGTTTCCAATTGTGCTCTGAAGACAGGTTTATTGCCTCGTTGTCGGTATTTGTTATCCAATAAATGCGAATGCAATCTTGCTTTTACATTTCCTTGCCAACCTAAATCGAAATTGTCAATCAATTCTCTTTTAATATCTTCATCATAAATTGGACAGGTTACTTCTACCCTTCCGTCCAAATTACGAGTCATCAAATCGGCGGAAGAAATAAAAACTTCTGGATCGCCAGCATTACCAAAAATATATATTCGGGAATGTTCCAAATAATTATCTACAATACTTATCGCTTCAATATTTTCGCTCATTCCAGGAATCCCAGGAATTAAAGAACAAATCCCTCTTACTTCTAATTTAATATTCACTCCAGCATTACTCGCTTCATACAATTTGTCTATCATTTCAATATCAGACAAACTATTCATTTTTAATTTCATATAGGTAGTCCTACCTTCTTTAGCATGAGCAATTTCTCTATTAATGAGCTTATTAAATTTATTCCGAGTGAAATGCGGAGAGGTAATAATATGCTGATAATTGTAAATACGATAATTGATTTCAAAAAATTCAAATACTTTAGAAACGTCTTTTAGTATTTTTTGATGAGCTGTAAACAAGGTGACATCGGTATAGACCTTTGCAGTAGATTCATTAAAATTCCCTGTAGAAATAATACCATAACGATGAATTTTATTGCCTTCTTGACGTTCAATCACGCAAATCTTTGAGTGCACTTTTAAACCTTTTACCCCAAAAATAAGCTCAATACCTTCCATTTGCATTTGTTCAGAGTAAAAGATATTACTCGCTTCATCAAAACGGGCTTGCAATTCAATTTGAACAGTTACTTTTTTTCCGTTTTTAGCGGCATTAATTAATGAACTAATTATTTGAGAATTTTTAGCTAATCGATATAAGGTAATTTTGATAGAAGTCACTGCTGGATCTAATGCAGCTTCTCTCAAAAATTTAATCACATAGGAATAGGATTGATAAGGTGCGCTCACCAAATAATCCTTGGCTGCAATTTTCTTCATTATATTTTCATCCAAACTCAAGCCTGGTAAAGGCAAAGGCGGATTGGTTTTATATAATAAGTCAAATCTTCCCAAGTTTGGAAAATCCATATAATCCCTTCTATTATGGTATTTCCCTCCAGGAATGATACTATCGGTAGCATCAATTTTCATATTAGTTAAGAAAAAATCTAGGGTATCTTTGTCAATGTTTTGATCGTATATAAATCGAACTGGTTCACCAATTCTTCGATCTTTAACACTCGATGCAATTTTTTCTAGCATACTTTTACTCAAGTCGCTATCGATATCCAACTGTGCATCTCGTGTGATTTTAATCATGTGCGCATCGACACTTTCATAATCAAAAATGTCAAAAATTTTATTGAGATTCAAACGAAGAACGTCGTCAAGCATAATAACATATTGCTTTTCTCCTTCTGGGGGTAAAACCACAAAACGGTTGATTGTTTTTGGTATTTCAATTACCGCATAAAGTGTCTCTTTGTTGCTTTTATTTTTGATTTCCTTCGGACTTCTTTTTAATAAAGAACGTAAATTGAAAGTTTTCTTTTCTATTTCATCAGCCAAACCATTAATCACTAATTTAACAGCTAAATAACCCGAAGTGTCTTTTAAAACCGGGAAATGATCCAAATCATTCAGGATGATAGTAACCAATTCTGGACTCACCTTTTGTACGAAAAAATCTTTTAAATACAATTCTTGAGCTGGGGTTACATCATTTTCATCAATGGTAAAGATGTTTTCTTTTTCTAAGCGAGCCTCAATATCATTCAATATTTCCAAACTCTCAGCTTGTTGATCAATTACAATCTCGGTAATATCATGTAATAACTGACTGGATGAGATTCCGTTAAAGTATTTTTCACCCGAAATTCCAGTTAATGTCAATCGTCGAATAGCAGCAAAACGAACTCTAAAAAATTCATCTAAATTATTGGAAAAAATTCCCAAAAATCGCATTCGATCCAATAAGGGAACCGTCACATCTCCTGCTTCTTGTAAAACTCTAGCATTAAAAGCCAACCAGCTTTTTTCTCTATCAATATATTTTTGTTGCAACACGTAAATTATTTTAAATCTTTAGGAAAAATAGTTTTTAATATTCGCCCATTTTTAATGGAACTCCATTGGTCTTGTTCAAATTGAAGGGATACAAAACCAGAAGTAGGAACATTAGGCAGGACGTAATCTCCAAATTTATTAACAAAATTTGTAATAGCCTCGTTATGGCCAAAAAGAATAACAGTTTCGTAAAGATTATTACACGATTTAATAACTTTTTCCAATTGCAATTCATCAAAAGTGTATAAATCTTCTTTGTAAATTATATTCTCTATAGGAAAGGATATGTTTTGTGCAAAAATAAGTGCCGTTTCAGAGGCTCTTTTTGCAATACTACTCCAAAGTAAAAATGTGTTAGGAATATAATTTGAAATAGCAGAAGAAACTAAATGCGCATCTACAATTCCTCTTTGCAATAGCGAACGATCAACGTCTTGAAGTGGAGCTTCCCAACTGGATTTGGCGTGTCTGACTAAAATTAGATTTTTCAAAATAGTGTAGCAATTTAAAGTTCAAATGATTTAAATAATCTTATACATTTCTTTACTACACAATTTACGAAAGTTTAAAACACTAATTACATTTACTATTGATAAATTACTAACGCAAACCAAATTCAATCTTAGGGAGATAAACGATCAATTTTCCAAGAAAAATCAGACTGTGCTTGGTATCGAATTCGATCATGAAGACGATTAGGTCTTCCTTGCCAAAATTCAACTTCAAGAGGGGTTACTAAAAATCCGCCCCAATGTTCAGGTCTAGGAATCACTATCCCTTCAAAATCAGATTCTAATTGCTTTAGATTAGCTTCCAAATACTCTCTCGACGGCACTACCTCCGATTGGTTTGAAACTATAGCACCCAACTTACTTCCGTCGGGTCTTGAAGCAAAATAATTATCCGAAATAATTTCAGCTGTTTTTTGAGCAATTCCTTTGATGATCACTTGACGTTCCATGCTATGCCAAAAAAAGGACAAACAAATATGTGGATTAGCAGTTATAGCTTTTCCTTTTTCGGAATTGTAATTGGTATAAAAAACAAATCCTTCTTCATTGAATTTCTTTAACAAAACGACTCTCGATTTTGGAAATCCATCCAAACCAATTGTAGCAACAGTCATCGCATTGACCTCTTCGGTACCACCAAAATCCTCTACTTCATGAAACCAACGATTAAACAAATTAATCGGATCCCCAGGTATTGAAGTTTCTAACAATTCACTTTTATCGTAAGTTTTTCTGTAATCGCTTAAATCTTTCATAAAAATTTTATGTTTTACAATTCAAAGGTTTTCCCATCTTCTGCCAAAAGCACTTCAGGAAAAATAGTTTTTGCTTCTTCTTTAAATAAATCTATACTTTCGTATCGAGTAGAATAATGTCCTAAAATTAACTGTTTTGCATTAGCTTTCAAAGCAATTCGTGCCGCTTCTTTAGCAGTTGAATGTAAGGTTTTATTGGCTAAACTTACTTCTGATTCTAAAAAAGTAGATTCATGATATAGAATATCAACATTTTCGATAATTGGAATTATGTCTTCATGAAATACGGTATCAGAACAAAAAGCATAACTTTTCGGTTCAATTGGATCAAATGTTAGAACAGAATTTGCAATCAATCTTCCGTCATCCAATTTAATATCTTTTCCGTTTTTAATTTTTTGATAGTAACAGCTCTCAATTTCATGATTCAGAACCGCATCCATATTCAATTTTCGTTCTCCCACTTTTTCTTGGAACAAAAAACCATTGGTATACACTCGATGTTTCAAAGGTATGGTTGTCACCAAAACTTTATCATCTTCAAAAACAACTTCACTTTCTTCCGATTCCAATTCGTGAAAATACAAACCGTAATTCGTCCATGAATTAGACAATCTCAATTGTAAAATGATAATCTCTTTAATTCCTTTTGGCCCGTAAATATGTAAATCGGTGGTTCTACCCAACAAACTAAATGTGGAAATCAATCCGATCAAACCAAAAAAATGATCCCCATGCAAATGGGAAATAAAAACCTGATTGATTTTAGAAAATTTTATTTTATTTTTTCGAAGCTGTACTTGAGTTCCTTCGCCACAATCAATCAAAAACATTCTGTTTTTAATCTCTAATACCTGGGAAGTTGGATTAGTAATTGTTCGTGGTGTAGCGGCATAACAGCCAAGAATAGTAAGTTTCATTAAAATCCTAAATCGCGTTCAATTTCTTCCATCTCAATGATATCATGAGCTTCTAGAACCGAGGGTACTACCGTTAATTGTTCAGGAACCGCATTAAAATCAATTCCTTCAACAACAACGACAAATGATTTCTTGGATTTTTTGTAAAGCTTAGCCAATGGAAGCACTAATTTCAAATCAGCAAGAGTGATCGAATTATTATGAGATAAATCAAGTATTATATTATGCGTTTCAAAAGAAGGGTTAGATTGCGACACTTTGTCTAAAAATGACGTAAAATCTCCCTGAGTATCCTTGATAGTTATGGTATGGCCTTTTTGATCAACTTTCATAAATAGGAAATATAAAACTGAAATAGTTTATTAAATTATAAATCAAGTTTGTAACAATGAACTATTGTATTTTAGACGCCAAAAGGTAGATCACTGCCATTCGTATCGCTACACCATTTTCAACTTGGTCTAGAATAACAGATTGTTGTGAGTCGGCAACATCACTCGTAATTTCAACTCCACGATTGATTGGTCCAGGGTGCATGATGACAATCTCTTTATTGAGCGAATCCAATAGCTTTTTATCTACTCCATATTGTTGTGCGTATTCTCTTGTGGAAGGAAAATAATTCACATCCATTCGCTCATTTTGAACGCGTAACATATTAGCTACATCACACCATTCAAGTGCTTTACGTAAATTAGGCTCAACTGTTACTCCAAGTGATTCAATGTGTTTCGGAATTAAAGTTTTAGGACCGCAAACTTTTACTTCTGCACCTTGCATTTGCAAAGCATAGATGTTAGATAAGGCTACTCGAGAATGTAAAATATCTCCAACAATTACCACTTTTTTTCCAGCAACATCTCCTAGTTTTTCACGAATCGAATAACTATCAAGTAAAGCTTGTGTAGGATGTTCATGTGCTCCATCTCCCGCATTAACAATACTAGCTTTTACATTTTTGGATAAAAAATAAGCTGCTCCAGGGTTAGCATGTCGCATGACTACCATATCCACTTTCATGGAAAGTATGTTATTTACAGTATCTATAAGGGTTTCTCCTTTTTTAACTGAAGATTGTGCAGCCGAAAAACTAATTACATCAGCTGACAAACGTTTTTGGGCTAATTCAAAAGAAAGTTTGGTTCGGGTACTGTTTTCAAAAAAAATATTAGCAATGGTAATGTCTCGCAAAGAAGGAACTTTCTTAATAGGTCTATTGATAACTTCCTTAAAATGATCAGCGGTTTCAAAAATTAAGTCAATATCATTGTTGTTGATATATTTAATTCCTAATAAATGATTTACGCTTAATTCTTTCATTTTTCTTTACAATTATATATTAATGAAGGCTGCTTTTAATTTGTAATTAAATAAACACCATCTTCTCCATCATTTTCTTTCCAACACACTTTTACTTTTTCATTATTGATTGCATCGACCTGTCTACCTCTATAATCAGGTTGTATCGGTAAATTACGGCTAAAACGTCTGTCAATCAAGACCAACAATTCAATTTCAGACGGTCTTCCAAAAGATTGAATAGCAGTTAAAGCGGAACGAATACTACGCCCAGTAAACAAAACGTCATCAATAAAAATGACTTTTTTATTTTCTACTATAAAGTTGATATTGGTTTTATTAGCCTCCAAAGGTTTTTCGGTTCTACGGAAATCATCTCTAAAAAAAGTGATGTCTAAATAGCCTAAGGTAATTGCAGGGGTTTGGTATTCTTTTTCTAAAATTTCTTTCAAACGTTCTGCCAAGAAAACGCCTCTAGGCTGAATCCCTACAAGAATAGTATCTGAGAAATCTAAGTGTTTTTCAATTAATTGACAAGCCAAACGATGTAGTATGATAGTAACTTCTTTTGCAGTAAGTAATACTTTTTGACTCATGGTAAAGTGTAATGTTTGGTTGGGCAAATATACAAATTCTGTTTTATGATTGATAATTAAAAACAACAGAAATAAATATCCAAAAAAAAAGCCTTGAAAATTCAAGACTTTTTAATTTATTTACAAATTAAGAATACATTTTAGTTCTTAATTCTTGTACTTTTTCATCATCCAAATAATCGTCGAATGTCATGTAACGATCAATCGCTCCATTGGGTGTTAATTCGACTACACGATTACCAACAGTTTGTGCAAATTCGTGGTCATGTGTAGTAAATATAACAGAGCCTTTAAAGTTCTTTAACGAATTATTGAAAGCCGTAATCGACTCTAAGTCCAAGTGATTGGTAGGTTCATCCAACATTAAAATATTGGCACGTTCCATCATCATTCGAGACAACATACAACGTACTTTTTCTCCTCCTGATAATACACGGCTAGTTTTTAAAGCTTCTTCTCCAGAGAAAATCATTTTGCCTAAAAACCCTCTAATAAAGACTTCGTCTCTTTCTTCTTCTGTTTTAGCCCATTGACGCAACCAATCTACTAAGGTCAAATCATTCTCAAAATAGGAATGATTTTCAGCTGGTAAGTAGGCTTGATTTGTTGTAATTCCCCAATCAAAAGTACCTTCATCGGCTTTTTGATTGCCGTTTACTATTTCGTAAAAAGCAGTTGTTGCTCGAGAATCTTTAGAAAAAAGAACAATCTTATCCCCTTTTGCCATGTTCAAATCCACTCCTTTAAACAAAAGCTCTCCATCAATCGAAGCACTAAGGTTTTCTACATTTAAAATTTGGTCACCCGCTTCACGGTCTTGATCAAAAATAATAGCAGGATAGCGACGACTTGACGGTTTGATTTCAGAAATGTTTAATTTCGAAATCATTTTTTTACGAGAAGTCGCTTGTTTTGACTTAGCCACATTCGCAGAAAAACGACGAATAAATTCTTCTAATTCTTGTTTCTTTTCTTCGGCTTTTTTGTTTTGTTGTGCACGTTGTTTCGCCGCTAACTGGCTCGATTCGTACCAAAAAGTATAGTTTCCTGAATAATGATTGATTTTTCCGAAATCAATATCAGAAATATGTGTACAAACCGCATCTAAAAAGTGACGGTCGTGCGATACTACAATTACAGTGTTTTCATAATTGGCCAAGAAATTTTCTAACCAAGCAATGGTTTCAAAATCCAAATCGTTGGTAGGCTCATCCATAATCAATACGTCAGGATTCCCAAAAAGAGCTTGTGCCAAAAGCACACGCACTTTGATCTTTCCTTCCAAGTCGGCCATCATGGTATAATGATTGTCCTCTGTAATTCCTAAATTGGATAACATGGAAGCCGCATCAGAATCAGCATTCCAACCATTCATTTCTTCAAATTGGACTTGTAATTCCCCAATTCGATCCGCATTGGAATCGTTATAATCTAAATACAATTCGTCCATTTCTTTTTTAACGGCATACAAAACCTTGTTCCCCATCATTACGGTTTCCAAAACAGTATATTCGTCAAACATATTGTGGTTTTGATTTAAAACCGACATACGTTTTCCTGGCTCCAAATGAATGTGACCCGAAGTTGGATCCATTTCGCCTGAGATAATCTTTAAGAAAGTTGATTTTCCAGCACCATTGGCTCCAATAACACCATAAATATTACCTTGGGTAAAAGTGGTGTTTACTTCGTCGAATAAAATTCGCTTGCCAAACTGAACAGATAGATTATTAACTGATAACATGTGTTTCTAATTTTTTTGCAAAAGTAGCAAAAAACTAAATAGAATCGTGTTTTAATTCTAATGACAAATCAGGTAAATCAAAAGTGTCAAAATCATTTTATAGATATAGGTAATGGTAAATAATCAACAATTGTTACAAAAAACTATTGATTCAATAATTTTAACAATATTTACACTGAAATATTTTTTTTTGATTTTTGTAACAAATATTTTTACATCTTTACAGCAATTAATTATCACAAACTAAAAAAACCAAAACATGAATTCAGAACAGACAAAGTCGAATAACTCGGCCCTTTCGACCCTTATTACGGTTTTCTTCTTCTGGGGATTTATTGGAGCATCAAATGGTGTGTTCATCCCTTTTTGTAAAGCTAAATTCGGATTAGATCAATTTCAAAGTCAGCTAATTGACTTCGCTTTTTACGGAGCTTACTATATTGGTGCTTTATTACTTTTTATTTTTAGTAGTACTGCCAAAAGAGACATTCTTAATGGCTGGGGATTTAAAAAAGGAATTATTTACGGATT
Organism: Flavobacterium ammoniigenes; assembly: GCF_020886055.1. Lineage (NCBI taxonomy): Bacteria > Pseudomonadati > Bacteroidota > Flavobacteriia > Flavobacteriales > Flavobacteriaceae > Flavobacterium > Flavobacterium ammoniigenes. The sequence continues at coordinate 1,851,685 of NZ_AP025184.1, forward strand.
GTTGATTAGTACTTTTGGTGCTGCATTGATGATTTTAGCAGTTATTCAAGGAAGTTATTTATTCATACTAGGAGCTTTATTTATAGTAGCCTTAGGATTCTCTCTACAACAAACATCTGCACAACCCTTTGCTGCTTCCTTAGGAGAACCTCATACTGCATCTAGCCGTTTGAACTTGGCTGGAGGTATCAACTCTTTAGGAACAACTATTGGGCCGATCGTAGTATCTTTTGCCCTTTTTGGAGTTATTTCTGGAGTGAGTATTGAAGAGTTTGCACAAAAAGCAGATTCATTAGATTCGATGATCACTTTATACATGGCTGTAGGTGGTTTGTTTTTATTAGCCGCTGCATTATTTCATTTTTCAAAAAAATTACCTGCTGGAAAAAGTGATGATTCCTTTGAAACAGCTAACAAAGCTTTAAAAACACTTATTATCATTACAGTGATTTTAGTAGTGATTTTTGGGTATATCTTTTCTCGTTACGAAGATCCTGAGTTTATAAAACATTTCATCGAAAACAAAGAAGTAGATTATTTAGGATTAGGACTTACCATCTCTACTTTATTAGTTGTTGTAGTTGGTCTTTTATTTGCTAACACAACCGCTCAAAAAAATCCAGAAGGATGGGGAGCTATGAAATATCCTCAATTAGTTTTAGGGATGCTTGCATTATTCTCTTATGTGGGTGTTGAAGTGAGTATCGGTAGTAATTTAGGTGAATTATTAAAAACTGACGATTTTGGTGCCATTACAGGACCAGGACTTGCACCATTTATGTCTATGTATTGGGGAAGTTTAATGATTGGACGTTGGGCTGGTGCGATTTCAGTTTTTAACCCATCTTCTCAAATGAGAAAGATTTTATTGATTGCAGTTCCTTATGTTGCGTTTGGTGTTGTTTTAGCAGCTAATGCTATATCAGGTCAAGATATCACTCCTTTGTATGCTTATGCATTTGTAATTATTTTCCAAATTGTTGGTTTCTTCTTAGGAAAAGATCAACCATCAAGAACCTTATTAATTTTTGGTTTATTAGGAGCAATTGCGATGTTAATCGGTTTAGCTACCACCGGTACAATAGCAATTTTCGCCTTTATGAGTGGTGGATTATTCTTGAGTATTATGTGGCCTTGTATCTTCTCATTAGGAATTGCAGGTTTAGGAAAATACACTTCTCAAGGTGCTGCTTTCTTAGTTATGATGATTTTAGGTGGAGGTATAATTCCACCATTACAAGGTAAATTAGCCGATGTTATCGGAATTCATACTTCTTATTTCATTCCAGTATTGTGTTTTGCTTTTATAGCATTCTACGGTTGGAAAGTAATTGGGATTTTAGAAAAACAAGGTATTGGAAACGATATCGAAGTGGGTGGTGGACACTAAAAATACGCAACTAACCAAAACCAAAAAATCCCATCAATTGATGGGATTTTTCATTTTAAACCAAAAGGTTTATTTATTTGTTTCCTTTTTCAAAATCAGCTACAAACTGCGCTAATCCAATATCGGTTAAAGGGTGTTTTAATAATCCGTAAATTGCTGAAAGTGGTCCTGTCATTACATCAGCACCAATTTTAGCACAATTCATTATATGCATTGTATGACGCACAGAAGCCGCTAAAATTTGTGTTTCAAATCCGTAGTTATCATAGATTTGACGAATTTCTTCAATCAAAGCTAATCCATCTGTAGATACATCATCCAATCGTCCAATAAAAGGAGAAACATAAGTAGCACCTGCTTTAGCAGCTAATAAAGCTTGTCCTGCAGAGAAAACTAAGGTTACATTCGTTCTTATTCCTTTATCAGAAAAGTATTTGGCTGCCATAACACCTTCTTTGGTCATAGGTAATTTCACCACAATTTGCTCATGCAAATCAGCTAACTCCTCTCCTTCTTTCACCATACCTTCAAAATCCAACGCATTAACTTCGGCACTTACATCTCCATCTACTAAATTACAGATATCAACATAATGTTTCAAGATATTATTTTTTCCGGTGATGCCTTCTTTAGCCATCAATGACGGATTAGTAGTTACACCATCCAAAACGCCCAATGCTTGTGCTTCTTTAATCTGAGCTAAATTAGCTGTGTCTATAAAAAATTTCATTCCAAATATATTTAGTTGTGAATACGTTAACAAAAGTAAGAAATGAATTGAGAACAAAAAATAAAATAAATGCATAAAAAAACCGCCTCTTTTCAGAGGCGGTTTAATATTCAATATCTTAAATTTCTAGTTAGAACCAGAAGTAGATTTAACAGCAAGGTTGTAAACAACTAATCCAAATCCGATTTTGTTGATTGCATCTGCAATGTTGTACGCAACATCTACACTTCCTTTTCCAAGGAAACTAGTATACCAACCATCAGTTCCTAACATGTAACCTAATGGGTAAATTGCCCATCCTACAAGTACGAACCAACACAAGATTTTGTGAGAAGCTAATACATCTCCACCAGCAGCTTTAGCTAGTTTAGAAGCTTCACCTAACCAAATTTCATAAACAATTACGAAATAAGCAAGACCTGAGATGAATCCCCACATGGCCGCTTGGTCACTAAAAATAGTTTCTCCAAAGTAACCTGTTACTAACATCACAATTGAAAGGAAAATCATTTTCCACAACAAGTTTTGTTTTGCACCAGCAACTTTAAGGATTAAATAAAACTCAAGACACATCAATGGCACTGTAAGTACCCAATCCACGTATCTAAAGAATGTTGGCGACTCTTGGAAAGCATTCCAATAATCACGCATGTAAAAGTAATGTACTGCAGCAATAAAAGTAATCAATCCAGATACTAATACTGAAGTACGCCATTTCTTATCGAATTGACTTAACGATAAGAAGAAAAAAGCCGAAGCAGCCATCATGGCCATGCTTCCAATGAAGAATGTAAATCCAACATAGTCATTTGGTAGCATTTTTGCTACATTCGCAGAAATAAACATAAAATTTGACATAAAAATAAAAATTAGGTTAATTAATAATCTAAATTTACATTTAAAAAAAATACAAAGCACCATTTATTGTTTATTTTTTTTAAAAAAATGTTAAACAAAAATAAGATTTTATGTCAAAAACTTTGAAACTGTCTGTAATTACTAGCTTTGTTGGACTTTGGCTAACTTCTTATTTATCAAATAAATATCAAATAATTGTAGGATTTATCTTAATTTTGAGTTTTGGAGTGCTACATGGAGCCAATGATTTAGTACTGATCAACAACTTAAAATCAGATAAAAAACTCAATTTCAGAAAGTTAATTATACTATATATCCTGCTTATTGGTATTTCTGCACTTCTATTCACCACCATTCCGATACTGGCCTTACTATTATTTATATTGTTTAGTAGCTATCACTTTGGAGAACAACATTGGAATGAAATAGTCACAATCAATAAAAATAGCTATTCATCCGTATTTCATTTTATATATGGCCTATTAATATTACTTCTATTGTTTTATATAAATACAAACGAAGTTATTGCAATCATATATGAAATCACTCAATTCCGAATTTCAGAAGCATTGATAGAAGTAACTTTACTAGTTTGTTTAGTACTTTTTAGTATCAGTACTATAAAGATGTATATTGATTCAACTGAATTCAGGAAGAATATTATCGAACAGTTGTTCTATTTATTGGTTCTTGTTATAGTATTTAAAGCTTCTAGCTTGATTTGGGGATTTGCTATCTACTTTATTTTTTGGCATAGTATTCCCTCGTTAAATGACCAAATTACATTTTTGTATGGTTCTTCGACATGGGCGAATTGCAAATTGTATTTTAAAACTGCTTTCCCCTATTGGTGTATTTCTTTAATTGGAATTTTTGGATTGTATTATATAGCTAAAGATATGCTCGTTTTTGATGCGCTATTTTTTGCCTTTTTAGCGTCAATTACATTTCCACACTGTATTGTAATACTTAATATGTTTAAAAATAAATCACACTAAGATTACAACTTATAATGGTTCATCAACATTTTTTCGTAGACTTTATCGGGTAAAATTCTCTTCAATACAATGGAGAACTTTTGCATAAAAGCACCCACTTTATAATGGATTCTAGGATTTATTTCTTGAATAATTTGAAAAACTGCTTCTGCCATTTCGTTGGGATTACTTCCACTATCAACGTGTTGATCCATGGTTCGCAATACGTCACCATATACTTTTTCGTAAGCTGAACCATTTGTAACTGGTGCATGAAAACGACCTGCTGCTATATTGGTAGTAAAATCGCCAGGCGCTACATTTGTAATTTGGATTCCGAAAGGTTTCACTTCCATTCGTAACGCCTCTGTTATCAATTCTAAAGCTCCTTTAGAAGCTGAATAGACACTTCGATACGGCAATCCCATATACCCTGCAATTGATGTAATATTAATAATCAAACCTGATTGCTGTGAACGCATTTGTGGCAATGCCGCTTTCATTACTTCGATAGGTCCAAAAAAATTGGTTTCAAAATTATTTTTGATTTCCTCCATCGGAATCTCTTCCAAAGGACCAGTAATTCCTACACCCGCATTATTGATTACAATATCTAACCGACCTGTTTCTTGTATAATTTTGGCAACAGCCAAATGAATAGAAGCCGAATCTCTAACATCCAAAGGAACCAACGGAAAAGATGAGTTAGTAATCTTCTCAGGGTTTCTACTTGTTCCATATACCGTAAATCCTTGATGATGTAAATATTCACCTATAGCTTTTCCTATTCCTGAAGATCCTCCTGTAATTAAAACTACTTTACTCATTCCAATGAATTTAATATGGCTTGTTTAGTTGATAAAAATACTCAAAAAAGAAGTTTTGAATACCCAATAAACAAAAAAATCTTCCCAATGGAAGATCAAAAAAATGGCAAGCGACCTACATCGCACCGCTCAACCACGTACCCTTGCTATGTTCCCATCCTGGGGGAGTCTGCAGGAGCTGGTCGTGTAGGACTTGCCGGTGCAAATATACAACCTTTTTATATTTTTGCAAGAGCATTGTTACTAATAAAATAAGGTTGTATATTCGAATATTAAAAAATATAAACATGAAAAAGTATAACTTCTTATTTATCATTTTATTAGGAGTAATTGTAACCAACTGTGGAGGTGCTAAAAAGGAAAACAATTCTCTTTTTACTTTTGATTCTTCTCAATTTAAAGAACAGTACCAATCGGAAGAATCTATCGATTTGGCATTATTGAATCCGAATACTTTAAGCGTTGATAGTGTTGTCTATTTTGTAAATGATACTAAAATTGGAACTAGAAAAGGATTGGATAGACTATCATTCAATTTTAAAGACCAAAAGTTAGGATACCAAAACTTAAAAGCCATTGTATATTATGATGGGGAACTTATTGAAGCTACTGACCGTGTTGAATTAGTGTCAAATGTTGAGCCTAAATTATTACAGTACACTATTGTAAATACGTACCCTCACGACATACAAGCGTACACACAAGGTTTAGAATTTTACCGTGACACTTTGTATGAAGGAACAGGAAATGGAAGTGGTCCAACAGGAAATAAAGGAATTTCTAGTTTGAGAAAGACCAATTATAAAACCGGAGAAGTATTAAAAAAAATAGAATTAGCTGAACAATATTTTGGTGAAGGAATAACCATTCTAAACAATAAAGTTTACCAATTGACTTGGTTAAATAATGAAGGCTATGTTTACAATGCAGATACGTTCAAAAAAGAAAAAACGTTTCCCTATTATAAAAAAATGGAAGGTTGGGGATTGACAACCGACGGAAAATCTTTGTATATGACAGATAGCTCTGAAACTATTCATATTTTGAATCCGGCAACATTCACTGAAATAGGTTCCATCAATGTGTATTCTTTAGCTAACAAAGTGAAAGCTGTGAATGAATTAGAATGGATCGAAGGAAAAATTTATGGTAACGTATACCAAAAAGACGCCATTGCTGTTATCAACCCTCAAACTGGAGCGGTAGAAGGAATACTAAATTTAGCTGATTTAAAAACAAAAATTACCCAATTACCTGACACGGATGTTCTGAATGGAATTGCTTACAATCCTAAAACTAAGACCATTTTTGTAACTGGTAAAAATTGGGATAAAATGTTTGAACTAAAAATTACAAACTAAATAGTAAGCATAAAAAAAAGGGAGCTTATTGCTCCCTTTTTTTATATCTGAAATAGAATTATCTCAAAGAAAAACTTGTTCTTGAAACCAATTCAGCTTTGTCAAAAACATTTACTGTATAAGTTCCTTTTACAAATTTACTTCCTGCTAAATCTTCTGTAACATCAACTGTTTTGTTATCATATTTTACATTGGTTGTAAAACTGTAAGTTAACGATTTAGTTCCAAAATTTTCTACTTTCTTTTCTCCAACCACATTGTTTTCGCTATCAATAACTTGAACATAAAACATTTTAGTTCCTGATTTTGCGATTTTATTTTCAGCAATTGTAAAACTAACTTTTAAAATGTCAGCTCTACTTGCTTTATCTGTCTCTATTTGTTTACCAGAACTTCTTACTTTGTAAGCAGCACCTTTAGTATTCAACACAGTTAATATAGATCCTTTTTCAACAGTTTTAGCTAATTCTGAATTTTGAGTAGTCAATACTTCATTCGCTTTTTTAGACTCTACCAAAACAACTCTTGTACTATCACGTTGAACGGTCAAAGTCACGTTTTGTTTTTTCAAGTTATCATTTTCAGCAATCAAAACTTTCATGTTATTTTGAAGTGCAGTCAATTGAGATTTAAATTTTGAAACATCTCCATTCGATTTTTTCAAATCAGCCATTAAAGCAACTACTTTATCTCTCTCTTTAATCAATTCTTCTGACATTGTGGTATTTTCAGCAATTGCAGCATCATAAGTTGCTTTTAACGCTTGCAAATCTTTCATTACTGATTCTTTCTCAGTCAATGTAGTTTTTAATTCTGTACGAACCACTTCAGCATCTGTAGACATTTTAAAAATATAACCTAAACTGCCCAATAGTAATAGCGCTAATACAATTACAATTGCTTTCAAATTCGAATTGCTTTTTTGATTTTCCATTTTAATAATTTATAGTTTAATTGTTTCGACAAAAATAATAATATATCGCTACCACACAACGTTTTTTGACACATTTATAGTATTTTTGGACAAACCTTTTTTAACAATGGACAAACTAATTCCTTTTACAAGTACCGATTTAGGCAAAATTACCAATCATCGAAATGGTGAAATTAAATTTGGCGAAAAAATGATTACGGTACCTAAAGGAGTTGATCCATTAGAATTTCTTGCAACTTGTGACGCAAAATATGTAGTCTTCGGAATCCCAGAGGATATAGGTATTAGAGCTAATTATGGTAGACCTGGCGCTGCTTCTGCATGGAAAAGTGCTATAAAAAGTATTGCCAATATTCAGCACAACCGTTTTTGCAAAGGAAACCAAATTGTGATATTGGGAACTATTGATGTAACCAATGAGATGGCAGAAGTAACTAACTTGGATTTCAATGATATTGATGATCGCTCTAAGTTAAGTCAATTAGTGGAGGCAATAGACAAAGAGGTTTCGCATATTATTTTTCATATAATTAAATTAGGTAAAACACCGATTGTTATTGGCGGTGGGCAAAATAACGCCTATGGTAATATTAAAGGAACTGCTTTAGCAAATGGCAAACCAATCAATGCGATCAACTTTGATGCCCATTCTGATTTTAGAATTTTAGAAGGCCGTCACAATGGAAATGCATTTTCATATGCCTTTGAAGAGGGATTTCTGAAAAAATATTTTGTATTTGGTTTGCATGAAAACCACGTTACCAAAAGTGTGTTGGACTCGTTTAAAAAATTAGAAGATCGTTTACAATATGTCACCTATGATAGCATTCGCATTCGAAAAGAAAAAGATTTCGAAGAAGAAATGCTTCAAGCCTCAGAATTCATAACTCAAGAACCATTTGGATTGGAAATAGATTTGGGTGCTATTCCTAATATCGCAAGCAGTACCATGACACTTACTGGATTTTCAATTGAAGAATTACGCCATTTTGTTTCCTATTTTGGCCAATTTAAAAATGCCACTTATCTGCATCTATGTGAAGGCGCTCCCGAATTAGGTGAAGAAAAAAATGATCATTTAATAGGTAAAATTATTGGGCACTTAATTACTGACTTCATTAAGTCCAATAATGAAAAAATAATTCCTCAGCCAGAAGAATTGCCAATTTAATGGATCAAAAATAATAACACTATCTTTGCAAAGTATTGCTGTACTTATTACAGCGTATTTAATACCAAAAATATGTTATTCGAAGATTTATCACTTTCAAAAAGTATTCAAAAAGCCGTCTATGAAGAAGGCTATACCCACCCTACTCCTATTCAAGAACAAGCTATACCTTTAGTTTTATCGGGTAGAGATGTAATTGGATGTGCTCAAACAGGTACAGGAAAAACAGCTGCATTTGCTATTCCAATTATTCATCAATTACACCGAATCGTTGGTTCATCAAAAAAAGCTAAGGAAATTAGAGCTTTAATTGTAACTCCAACACGTGAATTAGCTGTTCAAATAGGCCAGAATTTTGACACTTATGCCAAATATACTAATCTAACTCAAATCACTCTTTTTGGGGGTGTCTCTCAAATTCCACAAGTAGACACCTTGAAAAAAGGGGTCGATGTGGTGATTGCAACTCCTGGAAGATTATTGGATTTGCACAAACAGGGTTTTATCAATTTTGATCATTTACACACCTTAGTATTGGACGAAGCCGATCAAATGTTAGATATGGGTTTTATCAATGATGTCAAGAAAATTGTGAAGCTTACGCCAAGTAACAGACAAACCTTATTATTCTCAGCAACAATGCCAATAGCGATCAGAGAATTAGCTGAGATGTTTTTAAAGGACCCCGCAAAGGTGGAAGTTTCTCCCGTTTCGTCTACCGCTGAAAAAGTAGAACAACGCATTTATTTTGTAGAAAAAACAGAGAAAAGAAACCTACTCTATCATTTAATTAACAATGAAAATCTATCGGATGTTTTAGTTTTTTCAAGAACAAAACACGGAGCTGATAATGTGGTAAAAGCCTTGCGCAAAAACAATATAGCTGCTGAAGCGATACATGGTGACAAATCACAAAACGCTAGACAACGTGTTCTAGAAGCATTTAAAAATAAAGAAGTGGGGGTGCTTGTAGCTACTGATATTGCTGCTCGTGGCATTGATATTGACCAATTGCCTTTTGTAATCAATTTTGATTTACCCAATATTCCTGAAACCTATGTTCACCGAATCGGTCGAACCGGTCGTGCCGGAAATGGCGGAATTGCGATTTCATTTTGTAGTAAAGACGAAGAGCCATACTGGAAAGACATTCAGAAATTGATCAAAGTAGATGTGCAAACCATTACAGATCATCCTTATCCTTGGCACTCTGGAAGTCCTGCAGCTATTACAAATAAACCCAACAATTCGAATCGTAGTGGTGGTGCTCACAAATCAAGAAAATCAAACGCTTCCAAACAAAACAAAAAACGTTGGTATTAATACCAACGTTTTTTTTATGTAAAATGAATTGAAAACAGATTAATTTCCTGCTTCAATTTTGTCTTCCCATTGCCCAACTACAGATGTAGCTAATGCATTTCCTAATACATTGGTTGCCGTTCTAAACATATCACAAAAGTGATCAATTGGCAATATTAATGCAATCCCTTCAACTGGGATATCAAACATCCCACAAGTTGCAGCTACTACTACTAAACTCGCTCTTGGAACACCTGCAATTCCTTTACTAGTTAACATCAAAACAAGCAACATGGTGAATTGTGTTCCTAAATCTAAATCAATTCCATAGGCTTGCGCTATAAAAATACTAGCAAAAGTCATGTACATCATACTTCCGTCTAGATTAAATGAATATCCCAAAGGCAACATGAAGGAAACAATTTTATCCTTTACTCCAAAACGTTCTAATTCTTCTGTTAATTTTGGAAATACTGCCTCGCTACTTGTAGTTCCAAAGGCAACTATTAACGGGCTTGAAATTCTTTTTAAAAGGGTTGACATTCTTGATTTTAAGAAGATATAGCCCACTAGAATAAGAACAGCCCATAATGATGAAATTCCGATTAAAAAAGATCCAAAATATTTGAAATAGGTAATCGCTAATTCTTGAAAATCACGAACGGCAAAAACACCCGCAATGGCACCAAATACACCAATAGGCGCAAACTTCATAACATAGTTTACCATTTTTAAAACAATATGTGAAGTTTTATCAAGTGCATTTACAACTGGCTTAACTGACTCCCCAATAGCTGCTGCAGCTAATCCAAAAAAGATAGAGAAAATTACAATTTGTAAAATTTCATTAGTAGCCATTGCTTCAAAAATACTTTTGGGAACGATATGTTCAATGAAGTTTTCAAAAGATAGTGTGGTTGTTTTTGCAGTTACTTCTGAAGCGGCTGTCAAATCAACATTAGAAAGATTTAATCCAACTCCTGGTTGCAAAATATTTACAAAAAACATACCTAACAATAAGGAAATAAAAGAGGCTGTAAAAAACCAACCTAAAGCTTTTCCTCCAATACGACCAACAGCTTTGATATCTCCTAATTTAGCAATCCCTACCACAAGTGTAGTGAATACCAAAGGAGAAATTATCATTTGCACCAAACGAATAAAAACGGTTGCCAGCATTTTTATTTTGCTACTGAAAGACTGGGCAATTTCATCCGTACAATTGGTATGGATAGCAATTCCTAAAACGGCCCCCACTATCATTGCAATTAAAATTTGTCCCGTAAGTCCAGATAAAAAGGACGGCTTATTAGTAGTTTCTTTCATTTTGGTTTTGGTTTTTGGTTAGCCCTGATGGAAGCGGCATACTTTAACAGCGGGGTTCGCTGGTAAAGATATAGCGTACAGCAGGAAATAGCTCCTATTATTTTGAATAGGTTTTGTTTAACAAATGAAAATCGGCCAAAACAATGGCAGCCATTGCTTCTACAATAGGAACTGCACGAGGAACCACACAAGGATCGTGACGCCCTTTACCAGTCATTTCAGTAATATTTCCTTTATTATCTAAAGATTCTTGTTTTTGCATAATAGTGGCAACTGGTTTGAAGGCTACTCGAAAATAAATATCCATACCGTTACTAATTCCGCCTTGGATTCCTCCAGAAAGATTCGTTTTAGTCGTTCCATCTTCGAGATACAAATCATTGTGATCGCTTCCTTTCATTTCGGCACCACAAAAACCACTTCCAAATTCAAATCCTTTAACGGCATTAATCGAAAGCATGGCTTTACCAAGTTCAGCATGGAGTTTATCAAAAACAGGTTCTCCTAATCCAACAGGTACATTTTGAATCACACAAGTTACAACACCACCAACGGTATCACCTTGCTTGCGAATTTCACGAATGTATTCTTCCATTTTAGCTGCTGAATCGGCATCAGGACAACGAACGGGATTGCTTTCAATTTTGGAGAAATCTAATTCTTGGTATTTCTTGTCTAAATGAATATGACCCACTGAGGATACAAAAGCATTGATTTTTATTTTGGGTAACATTTGCTTTGCAATGGCTCCTGCTACTACTCTACTTGCCGTTTCACGAGCAGAACTTCTTCCGCCTCCTCGATAATCTCTAAAACCATATTTTTGGTCGTACACATAATCGGCATGACTTGGTCTGTAATTGTCTTTTATGTGAGAATAATCGTCTGACTTTTGATTGGTATTCGGTATGATAAAACCAATTGGTGTGCCCGTTGTTTTTCCTTCAAAAATACCTGAAAGAAATTGCACATCGTCTGGTTCTTTACGTTGGGTTACAATAGCGGATTGTCCTGGTTTTCTTCGAGACATCTCTAATTGAACTGCTTCTAAGTCAATCGTAATACCTGGAGGACATCCGTCAATAATTCCGCCTAAAGCTTCTCCATGTGACTCTCCAAAAGTAGTAATTCTAAATAGTGTGCCGTAGCTATTTCCTGCCATTGTAATTAGTTTTGAACAAAAGTACCATTTTAGTTTAAAGTTTAAAAATTTAAGGTTTAAAGATTTACACTACCCCATTGAATTTCGTTTTGAGAATCATAAAACTAGATGGAAAACTACTAGCTATTAAAAAAGCCACTTAAAAGTGGCTTTTTTAATATTATGAATATTTAGCAATGGCTCTTTGGTATAAATCTTCGTATAGTGGTAGAATTTTTTTAATATCAAATTGCTGGGCAGTAATTAGAGCATTTTTCTTAAACTCAGATAATGCATCATCGTCTTTTAAAATTTTCATCGCATTTTTGGCCATGCCGTCAACATCACCTACTTCGCTTAAATAACCTGAAAAACCGTCTTTATTAACTTCAGGCAATCCACCTGCATTACTCGATATTACTGGTACGCCACACGCCATGGCTTCAAGTGCTACCAATCCAAAACTTTCGGTTTTTGAGGGTAATAAGAATAAATCAGTTTGGCATAAAATGGTGTCAATCTCATTACTGTTGCCAAAGAAAATTACTTTATCCTGAATTCCTAATTCGCGACATAAATGCTCTGCTTTTTCTTTTTCTGGACCCTCACCTACCATCATTAATTTGGCCGGAATTTCCTTTTGAATCTTGTTGAAAATTGCAATGATATCTGGTATACGTTTGACTTTTCTAAAATTACTTATGTGCGTAATAATACGTTCCTCGTCATTGGCCATAACCGAACGTTGACAAGGAGATTTATCTTCTTTCTTGATTTTATCCAATTCAATAAAATTCGGAATGACTTGAATTTCATTTTTAATATTGAATAATTTGAGAGTATCGTCTTTCAAACTTTGCGAAACAGAAGTTACAAAATCAGACTTATTAATGCTAAAAGTAACTGCTGGTTTGTAAAATGGGTGATTCCCTACCAGAGTAATATCGGTTCCGTGAAGTGTCGTTACCATAGGGATATCAATTCCTTCGTCCTTTAGCATTTGCTTAGCCATATAGCCCGCATAAGCATGAGGGATAGCATAATGAACGTGTAAAACTTCAATTTTATACAATTTTACCATGTCTACTAATTTGCTAGACAAGGCCAATTCATAAGGTTGGTAATGGAATAATGGATATTCAGGAACGTTAACTTCGTGATAATGAACGTTCGGATTTAAGAGTGCCAAACGTACGGGTTGACTATAGGTTATAAAATGAATTTCGTGACCACGTCGAGCTAATTCAAGACCTAATTCGGTAGCCACAACTCCACTTCCACCAAATGTGGGATAACATACGATTGCAATTCTCATTGGTATAATTTAAGAATACGAATTTACAGAAATAAAGGCGGTTTCTACTTAATGCAGAAAGAAATTAATAATTATTCTTCTCTCGTTTTTTATTTAGCCATTGGATGGCTTTTTGGGTGAGAAAAGCAGAACCGCTTCCAACCAAAGCTCCAACAAGAACATCAGAAGGATAATGGACCCCCAAATGCATACGAGAATACCCAACCGAACTTGCCCAAACAAAGGAAGGTACCACTACATACCATTTAGGAAAAGCCAAACTTAATGAAGTCGCCGTTGCAAATGCTGAAGAGGTATGACCAGAAGGCATAGAATAACTTCCTTCTACCGATAAAGGTTGAATTGATGGATGAGTTACATACGGTCTATCTCTTTTAATAATTGATTTTGATGCAATTGTAACAAAAGCAGAAGCCAAAAAAGTCTCGCCTATAAATAGTGCTTTTTGTTTTATTACTGAATCTTTTTGAATTAAACCAATAGAATACATTACCACGGGAGTGGCAAAACTAAGCGGCACGGCTGTATTTGTAATTAATTTAAAGGTAGGATCAAAAGCCGAATTTCTGTTGACATTGATTTTAGTTAAAATGTCAATGTCAATGTTTTGAGCACTAACAACAAAAAAACTCATCAAGAAAAAAATAGTACAACTTAATTTATTCATTTCAACTATTTTATAATGGCTTCATTAATAATTCTTTGAATGTCTTCGCGAATGTGTTCTTTAGATATAGTATTAATCGGATTCGTTGGATAGGTTCTATTGGACAGAAATACATACACAATTTCAGTAACTGGATCGGCCCAAGCCATTGTTCCTGTGAAACCGGTATGGCCAAAACTTGATGAAGAAACACAACCACAAGTGGGACTATCTCCAGTCAATTGAGGTTTATCAAAACCTAAACCTCTTCGATTTCCTTCTGAACAATAATAACAACTGTTAAAATCATCAAAGGTTTTCTCAGAAAAAAATTGTTGGTTACCATAATTCCCTTTTTGCAAATACAGCTGCATTATTTTGGCAACATCCATAGCATTTGAAAAAACACCGGCGTGACCAGCAACTCCTCCTTCTAGTGCGGCAGCCATGTCGTGCACATAACCTTGAATGGTTTGATAACGAAAATACGAATCCACTTCGGTAGGCGCTATTCGATTTTTATCCATTTTTTGCAAAGGATTATAAAGAGTGTTATTAGCACCAATAGGTTTAAAGAATTGTTCTGTTGCCAAAACATCCAGAGAAACTCCAGTGGCTTTTTCCAGATAATTACCCAAAATGATAAAGGTAAAATCACTGTATTTGTATTCTTTTTTTAAAGACAACTTACTATCTACAATCATTTTCATAATGGTATCATGATAATCATTTCGAATGAACAAACTATCGGCTACTTGTTTTGAGAATTGGGAATCGGCAATTTTTCTATAGTATTTTGCCAAAGGTTTTTCCTTGGTATCCAATGTTGCTTTGTAAAACGGAATCCAAGAAACTAAACCCGCAGAATGAGTAAGTAACTCTTTGAAATGAATATTTTTTTTATCTGAATTAGCAAATAGAGGTACCATTTCTGCTAAAGTTGTGTTCAGATTAATCTTTTGTTGATCGTATTGTTGCATTACATTAGGAAGTGTACCCACAATCTTACTTACAGATGCGATATCAAAAATGGTTTCGTTAGTTACTTTGGTATCGGAATCATAGGTGTAATTACCGAAAGCCTTTTGATAAATAACTTTCCCTTTTCTTGCAACCAAAACTTGTATTCCAGGAGCCATTTTCTCGCGGATTGCTTTTTGTGCAATGGTTTCAATTTGAGCTAATTTTTCGGAACTCATCGCCACATTCTCGGGAGTTGTAAAACCTAATCTATTCATTTTAATAGTAGAAAGTCCCTCATTAACTTGAAACGAATCATTTATAGAAACAGGCAATTTTCCTTTGGCTTCAATTGCACCAAATACCAGTTCAGCACTAACTTCTTGCGCCACATCATTATTTTGATAGGAAACAATTAATCCTTCAATGTCGTCAAAATTGGTTATTGGCAATAATGAATATGGTTTTGCAAAAACATCCAAAATGACGGTATTATTGATTGCAATTTTTTGAAGCCATTCTTTTTCGGTAGCTGTAAAATCATTATTCTTCCAGGGCTTGTCTGCTTTGTGATAGCCAATAATTACTGTAGAAAACTCTTTTAATTTTAGGTTCAAACTATCAATTGTAGCGGCACTAACTTCAGTAACTTCTGTGTATTTTTTTAGTGTTGAAACAAATTTAGTATTGTAATCATCACCCAATTTAACATAGGCGATCTTTTGAGTATTCAGATCTTTAATTGGTAAAATAGTACGATCATTTTTCAAAACCGTTATGGCATTTTCATACAAACGGTATTGCAAAGCCTCATTGGCAAGCGGATTAATATCCTTGATTAGATTTGAAATTGCTATTGGTTTAAATGTGTTCAAACCAGCTTTGTATTTGTATTTTAATATCTTTTTTACCGATTGTTCCAAACGTTCTTCAGAGACGATTTTATCTTCATAGGCTTTTATAATTGTTTCTATGCCAATTGGAACGTTCTCAGAAAAAAGCAAAATATCATTACCAGCAAGAAAGGCATCTAATTCAACGTCACCTGGTTTTTTAAACTTGCTAACCCCTTTCATATTCAGAGCATCTGTAAAAATTAATCCGTCAAATTTTAACTCTTTTTGCAACAAATTAGTAACTACATTATACGAAGTTGAAGTTGGATAATTTTGACGAAATTCTAAACTAGGAACATCCAAATGCGCTACCATAACAGAAACTAATCCTTCATCTATAATTTTATTATAAGGATACAGTTCTACTTTATCTAAATGTTCTTTGGAAAAAGAGAGTGTAGGTAAGCCTAAATGAGAATCAATAGACGTATCCCCATGACCTGGAAAATGTTTTCCAGTTGAAAAGACACCTTGCTTTTGAACCCCCTTCATTAAAGCAATTGCTTTTTCGGTTACATTAAATTTATTCTCACCAAAAGATCGGTTGCCAATGATTGGATTTTTAGGATTGGTATTGATGTCTAAAACGGGGGCAAAATTAAAATGAACGCCCATTCTACGACTTTCTTTACCCATTAACTCTCCAACATTTTCAATAAGATTTAGGTCTTTGATAGCTCCCAAGGTCATGTTCCAAGGATAACGATAGGTAGAATCCAAACGCATGCTCAAACCCCATTCGGCATCAATACCTACGAACAAAGGAATTTTAGATTTAGCTTGGTAACGATTGGTCAAATTCGCTTGACGCAAAGGACCGCCTTGAAAAAAAATGACACCACCAATTTTCTGGTCTTTAATTAATTTTTCAATAGTATTTATGTGGTTACTATCTTTGTTGGAATACGCAGCAACCATAAACAATTGACCCACTTTTTCTTGTAACGTCATTTGGTTGTAGATACTATCAGCCCAATGAGTTTCGGCTTCTGAATCTTTGAAAAAGTTTTTCCTTGCTGATTTTTCTTGAGGAATATATACCTCTTCAAAATCAGAAATTTCAGGTTTATTTAATAGAATTGGTGTAGGCGAAATAAACGTACTTTGAATAGTTCCACAATTGGAAACCATAAGAAGTAATAAAAAAGAAAGTACAATTTTAGTAAAGAACGTTTTCATCAATTGAGTATTAAAAAAAACGGCTGTGCCAACTATCTAAAGCTGGAACTTCCCAGGAGTCATTAAATTCTTCGATAGTATTGATCAAATTATTGAAAACAATCGTGTTTTCAGTAACTGCCTTATCTTTTACCATTTTTTTAAAATCAATCAAAGGTTTGTGGGCAATATGCTCGCCTAATTTGAAGGTCACATTCATTTTATCTAACAAATCAACGCTGTATTTCTTTTCTAAACTTTGAATAAACTCAACCGAAGCATCAATCGAACAACCGGTTGCATTTTGAACCTCTTGATTGACAGCCAAAATAATAAAACGATTGTATTTCAATTGGTAAGAGGATTCCAAACTTGTACCATGCGCCGCCCAGTATTGAAGAAATGCCTGTAAAGCAGTTTCGATTTCGGTCATTTCATCATCCGAAAATTTTCTATTGGATTGGTAAATCCAAATTCTAGACTCTTCGGGTAAACTTTCAAATGGAACGTACATAATACAATTGTATTGAGTTAATTAGTATACTTTTTTATAAATCTTGTGCATTAGCAATCAGTTCTGCAATATCCAGTACCTTCACTTCGCTTTCTTTTTCTTTATTTTTAATTCCATCTGTCATCATGGTATTACAAAATGGGCAACCTGCTGCAATAATATCGGGTTGTGTTTCTAGAGCATCTTCAGTTCGTTCAATATTGATTTCTTTGGAACCAGCTTCCGCATCTTTAAACATTTGAGCCCCACCCGCTCCACAACACAAACCGTTCGCTTTGGAACGTTTCATTTCAATTAATTCAACGTCTAGCTTCTGAATTAAATCTCTAGGCGCTTCGTAAATTTTATTGGCACGACCCAAATAACAGGGATCGTGAAATGTGATTTTTTTGCCTTTAAATTGTCCTCCTTCAATAGTCAAACGTCCTTGATCCAATAAGGACTTTAAAAATTCGGTGTGGTGAACTACTTCATATTTTCCTCCTAATTCTGGATATTCATTTTTTAAGGTATTAAAACAATGTGGACAGGCTGTAACTATTTTCTTGGCTTCATAAGCATTAAGCACTTCGATGTTCATCATGGCTTGCATTTGGAACAAAAACTCATTCCCTGCTCTTTTAGCTGGGTCACCAGTACAACTTTCTTCAGCTCCTAAAACAGCAAATGATACATTGGCACGATTCAAAATACGCACAAATGCTTTGGTTATTTTTTTAGCTCTATCGTCAAAACTACCTGCACAACCTACCCAAAACAATACTTCAGGTTGTTTTCCTTGAGCAAGCATTTCGGCCATTGTAGGTACTACTAAATTTTCGGACATGGTATCAATTTTATAATTAAGTTATTCTATTAATAATAGAAATTACTATTTATTCGTTTTTCCAATTCAATCGATCTTGTTGACTGTATTGCCATGGCGCACCATTATTTTCAATATTAGTCATCATAGAATTTAAAGCCATTGGAGCAGCACTTTGCTCCATTACAAGGTAGCGACGCATATCCATAATAATTGACAACGGACTAATACTTACAGGACATTCTTCTACGCAAGCATTACAAGAAGTACAGGCCCAAAGTTCCTCTGGAGTGATATAATCGTTTAACAAAGACTTGTTATCTGGAATAAAAATACCCTTATTGGCGTCAATGTTTTTACCCACTTCCTCCAAACGATCTCGGGTATCCATCATGATTTTTCGCGGAGATAATTTTTTACCCGTTTGGTTAGCCGGACAGGAAGAAGTACAACGTCCACATTCGGTACAAGTGTAAGCGTTCAACAATTGAACCCAATTCAAATCTTGTACATCACTTGCGCCAAATTTTGCAGGAGCCACTACAGTTTCGGGAGCTGCTGCAAAAGGATCGGCGTTGGGATCCATCATTAATTTAACTTCGTTGGTTACTGAGGCTAAATTATCAAATTGCCCTTCCGGATTTAAATTAGCAAAATAGGTGTTTGGAAATGCTAACAGAATATGCAAGTGTTTTGAATAATATAAGTAGTTCATGAATATCAAAATTCCTATGATATGTAACCACCAAAACAATTCCGATAATAGCATCACCAGTTCATTTGACAAACCATTAAAAAGAGGTTCTATAAACTGACTTATTGGAAATGAACCTGCTTTAATAAAATGAGAAAAACCGCCTGGGACATTTTGCAAATGCAAATCAGAGGCATTCATCAATAAAAATAAAGTCATTAACACCACTTCGAAATACAGAATATAATTGGCATCTTTTTTTGGAGTTCCATTCAAATCAGAACTAGAAAAACGCTTTAATTGAATTACATTTCTTCTTGTCCAAAACACGAACACCGCCACTAAAACCAATACCGCTAAAATTTCAAATGAAGCAATTAACAGATCGTAAATACTACCCAAAAAAACAAAAATTCTATGTGTTCCAAATAGCCCATCTATGATGATTTCAAGCAATTCAATATTAATGATCACAAAACCTACATACACTATAATATGAAAAAATCCTGCTACTGGACGCTTCACCATTTTGGATTGTCCTAAAGCAATCATAGCCATATTAGACCATCTTGTTTTTGGATTATCATTTCGATCAACAGCAATACCTAAATTGATATTTCGAACTAGTTTTTTTATGTTTAAATAAAAATAACCAAATCCTAAACTCAATATAATTGCAAATACTATATTATCTAAATAGTTCATACTACTATTATTTTTCTTTAGACTTAGCTCCTTTTACGGGTCCTACAAAAACGGAATCTTGAACAGGACTTACATAAGGTTTATTTTTTTTACCAAAAACAGAAACATTGATATAACGAGTAGGAAACAATCGCACATCTTGTAACAACAATTCCATTTCTTTGGTTGTTGATTTCAAATTAGAATACAACGCATCATCTTTTAACAACTTACCAGCTGAACCTTTACCGGCATTTAAATCCAATAAAATGGCATCTACTTTAGCCAATGAAGTATTGAAGTTTTTAACTGTTTTTCCTAAATCGGCTTTAGAAATCGAATCCGAAATTTTAGCAAAATCATTAGATATTTTCTTGAAATTGGTTACAACACCTTTTAAATCAGATTTATTGTCTGTCAAAATGGAATTCACATTGGCTGAAGCAGCATGGATTTCGACCATTGTTTTGCTTAACTCAGCTAAAGTAATCTTAAGATTTTCTTGGGATTTTTTGTCCAAAACACTATTAACACCTTGCAATAATTTTTCTACTTCAACTAATACCGTTTCAAATTTTGCTTGTAATGGAACTAATTTTTCTTGGATGGATGCTGTTAAACTCAGTTTCAATTCACCTGACAATTCCTGGCCATCCTCTGCCAATGTTTTATTTTTAAAATCGGGTTCAATTGCAATTTGTTTTCCACCTATAAAGCCTGGCTCATACAAAACCGCCGCACTAGTACTTGAAATAGGAAAGTCAGAAGTAATTTGCAATTCAACAACTATCGAACCATCCGTCTCATTGATTTTAATATCGTTTACTTTTCCAATAGCCAAACCATTTAATGTCACTGGAGCCGATTTAACAAGCCCTTCCACGTTGGTATAGGTTACAAAAAAGGTTTTGTAATTAGCAAACAGCGCTTTTCCTTTTAAAAAACTGTAGCCCCAAATAAACAATACTACAGAGGCTATGACTAAAACCGCTGTTTTGATTTCTCTTGATAGTTTCAAAATTTTATTTTTTTACAAAATTAACACTAAATAATTGACTTGCCTATAATTTCAATGCTTCTTGAATACTAATTTTAGTACCATTATTAAAAGCTACTAAAAACGCTGAGTTATACCCTTTCGATTTGGCCTCTTTTAACAAGTTCTTAGCTGTTTCATAATCGGATGTTTCACCAAACATATAAATAAAAGACTTTTTTAAATCAACTTTACTTATGGGTTCCAAACCTTTAAAATTCTTCGCTTCCAACGCTACTTCTTTGGGACTTACACCAATTTGAACTTTATAAATTAAAGCCGATTGCTTTTCTTTTACTGGTTCTGTTTTTTTGATGTCTTTGGTGTCAATTGCAACTTTTGGTTTCTCTTGAATCAAAGTGTCTTTAATTGGCTTAGGAACAATTCTTTTGGATGGTTTCAATTCTTTGATTGGTAAAATACCATCTCCAAAAAACTCATTTCTATAACTAATAATGGCATTAGCAATAGCTTCCGCCAATTCATATTGCCCTTCTTCTGAATTCAACAAATCTCCTTCTACTGGATTGGATACAAAGCCCATTTCGATTAACACTCTCGGCATATAGGCTTTGTGCAACACCATAAAAGGTGCTTGTTTTACTCCCCCATGACGTAATTTTTTTCCCAATTTCGCAAATTGTTCTTCAACTTTACTTGCTAAAAAAATACTGTTATCTAAAAATTCTTCTTGCATTAAGGTTAATCCCATAATTGATTCTGGCGAATTAGGATCAAAACCTTCGTATTTTTGTTTGTAATCTTTCTCTTTTGTAATTACCGAGTTTTCCTTTTTGGCCACTTCCAAATTAGACGCTAATTTGTTCAAACCCATTACATAGGTCTCAGTTCCATCGGCAGCGGTATTTTTATTAGCGTTGCAATGGATAGAAACAAAAATATCCGACTTGGCACGATTGGCAATATTAGCGCGTTCAATTAAATCGATAAAAACATCGGTATCTCGTGTATAAACAATATCAATCTTATTGGTACGCTCCAAAATTTTACCCACTTTCAATACAACTGCTAAAGCAATATTTTTTTCAATTCGGCCACTATAAACAGCGCCGTAGTCATGTGCACCATGACCGGCATCTAATGTAACTTTAAATTTAGGATTTTGAGCTGCAATTGGCATGGAAAGTACCAATAAGAAAAAGGAGTAAACACCTATTATTTTTGTATTAAAAGACATATATCTGAATGTTAATTTTAATTAAATCTAGATGGTTTTAAAATATTTATTTGACTATTTTTGCCGAAAATAATATGTAAGTTTGGCACATCAAAAAACAAACCATATTTTTACAAAAATAGCATTTAAACCTTTGCGTACAAACTTATTTCATATCGTTTTTCTAGGCTTTTTCCTAACAATTGGATTGGGTGAAATATATGGCCAAGATATCAATAAAAAAACGACTGCAATTAGCCCCGCGAGTACTATAAAAAATTCTAAAACTAATCCTGAAAAATCCCTTGAATCAGCAACTGATAGTACATCTAGTTTGGTAAAAAAAGACAGCACTACCAAGAAACAAGCCTTTTTAGACGGAAAAGTTAAATACAAAGCCAAGGATTATACGAAGATTGATCAAAAGAAAAAACACATTATTCTATATGATAATGCCGAATTGTATTATCAAGATGTTGAATTAAAATCTGGTATTATTCTTTTGGATTATGAAAAAGACGAGGTTTATGCTGGAAGAATTAAAGATTCCGCAGGAAACTACACGCAATTCCCTAATTTCAAACAAGGCGCTAATGTCGTTGAACCGGATTCAATTCGGTTTAATTTTAAAACTAAAAAAGCCATCATTTGGAACTCTCGTTCAGACCAAGGCGAATTCAAAATAAAAGCGGCACTTACCAAGAAGGAAAATGATTCGGTTTATTTTTTGAAAGGGGCCCGATTTACAACTTCTAAAGATGTAGATAATCCAGAATACTATTTTCAGACTAATAAAGTGAAATTTGTACCTGGTAAAAAAGTAGTTACTGGAGTTACAAATATGGTAATTGCCAATGTACCTACTCCGATTGCCTTACCTTTTGCTTTTTTTCCAATGTCAAAAGAAACTAGTATTTCAGGAATTTTATTACCCAGTTATAACGATTCTAATACAAGAGGTTTTTCACTTCAAAACGGAGGATATTATTTTGCTTTAAGCGACAATTATGATTTAACTGTATTAGGAGACTACTATACCAATGGAAGCTATGGGATGCGTTTTGAATCCAACTATGCCAAAAGATATAACTATCGTGGCAATGTAAATATTCGTTTTGAAAATTTAATTTCAAGCGAGAGAGGATATCCCGATTATTCCAAACAAAAAATTTATAACATCCAATGGTCTCACTCTCGAGATAGTAAAGCCAATCCAAATGCTAGTTTTTCAGCATCAGTCAATCTAGGGAGTAGTAAATATTTCAAACAATCTATCAATCAAGTCAACATAGGTTCAAATTTGAACAATACTATGAATTCTTCGGTTTCTTATTCCAGAAACTTTGTAGGTGCAGGACCTCAGTCCAGATTATCGATAACCGCCACACATTCGCAAAATACTCAAACCGAACAAATTGACATGACATTGCCAACGCTGCAATACAGTATAGACAGAGTTTATCCTTTTGTCAAAAAAGATGGCGTAAAAAAAGGATTTTTCAAAAACATCAATTTACAATATGATTTGAGTGCCAAAAATAGTATTTCAACCACTGATTCTTTATTTTTTAAACCTCAAATGTTTGAAAATGCAAAAGTAGGATTACAACACAGTATACCCTTGAGCACCAATTTCAAATTATTCAAATATTTTAGTGCTTCATCTTCCCTGAATTATAAAGAAGTTTGGTATACTAAAACCATCAATAAAAATTTCGATGCTACCCAAGGAAAAGTGGTAGATACCGAAGTAAAAGGTTTTGATGCGTTTAGGACCTATTCTTTTTCTTCAAGTCTTGGAACTACAATATATGGAACATTTAATCGTGGAGCCAATAAAAAAATTCAAGCTATTAGACATGTAATGCGTCCTTCTATTTCGTATGGTTATACACCGAGTTTTGAAAAATATTACGACACCTATGCTGCTGATGGAAGCGGAACGATGTTAAAGGAATACTCACGATTTGAAGGAGGTATTTTTGGTTCACCAAGTAGTTCTAATTCCAATAGTTTAGGATTTGATTTAAGCAATACTATTGAAGCTAAAGTAACCGATAGAGACAGCACCAAAACAGAAGCTAAAAAAGTAATGTTACTAAACAATTTAAATCTATCTACTAGTTATGATTTAAATGCAAATGGAGTAAGAACATTAGCTTGGTCACCAGTTCGAGTAAGTGGTGGTACCCAATTTTTTAATGATAAAATGAATGTTAATTTTGGAGCTACTCTAGATCCTTATGCCATAGACAATTCCGGTAAGAGAATTAATGTGTACAATATAGACAATGGCGGAAGTTTGTTTCGTATGACAAGCGCCAATATGACCCTTAATTATTCGCTTTCAAGCTCTGACAAAGCTAAAAAAAGTGATTCGGATCAAACCAAACGAAATGGTGGTCGAGAGGATGATTTATTTGGAAAACCGAATTTAGGTAATGAGCAAAAAAGTTTGTTTGATGAAAACGAAGATAAAGGTGAAGACACCGTTTCTGAATTTTTTCATTCCAAATTACCTTGGGATATGACCTTTGCTTATTCCTTAACTTATGGAAATAATAATCGTGAAAAGAAAATAATTGGCAACTCCATTATGATTTCAATTAATGCCGATTTAACTCCAAAATGGAAGACTGGAATTTCAACTGGATATGATTTTGTTCAAAAAGGTGTGACCTACACTCAAATTCGTTTTGAAAGAGATTTGTTAAGTTGGAGAATGGATTTCAATTGGTCTCCTTTTGGAACCTATGCTAATTGGGGCTTCTTTATTGGAATCAAATCTGGCGTATTGAGCGACATCAAATGGGATAAACGAAGTACAATCATTCGATAAATTAATAATTATGAAAAAAATACTCTTTACAGACAAAGCACCTGCTCCTATTGGCCCATATAATCAAGCCGTACTTTCAGGAAATACCTTATATACTTCAGGTCAAATTGCTATTAACCCAGCAACTGGAGATCTAGTTCTAGATTCTATAGAAATAGAAACTAAGCAAGTAATGGAAAACATGAAAGCGGTATTGGAATCTGCTGGGATGACCTTTGAAAATGTAGTTAAGTCAACCATATTCATTTCTAACATGAATGAATTTGCTACTATCAACAGCGTTTACGGCAGTTATTTTAACGAAAAAACCGCTCCAGCTCGTGAAACGGTTCAAGTGGCATGTTTGCCAAAAAATGTAAATGTAGAAATCTCTATGATTGCGGTTGCAAACTAAAATTAACTACAATTAAACTTATTTATTAGCTACGTGATACGCGATCAATCCATCGATTGGTCGTCTTAACACGTTACCTAATTTAATTTGGTATTTTTCAAAAGTCACCTCTAATTCTTCTTTTAGGTAAAAAGCAATTGAACCTACAAAATGAACAGGAACTTCTTGGTAATTATCGTATTGTCTGATGTAATTTTTGACAAAAGATTTCATCCCTTTGTATATGATTTTTTTACAGAAAGGATCTTCTTTATGTTGGATTAAGAATTTGGCAAAAGTCGCTAGATACGCATTTGGATTAGCTTCTTTGTACAATTTGCTCTTAATGTAATCAGGTGTCATATCGTACTCTTTTTCAAATTCAACTGCCAAATGCTGCGGCATTTTATTGAAATAATACTTTCTAATTAACTCTTTTCCAAAAACATTACCACTACAATCGTCCATTATAATATAACCTAATGATTGTACTTTCTGATGCAATTCTTTTCCATCAAAATAACTGCAATTGGAACCTGTACCTAAAATACTAACAATTGCTTTCTCTCCTTTTGGAGTAGTAGCAAATACAGCTGCATATGTATCTTCCTCAACTACAACAATAGCATTAGGAAAATAGGCTTGAAAAACTTGGGAAAGAAATAATTTCATTCGTTCAGTTCCACAACCCGCACCATAAAAGAATAAATGAGTTGCCTCATTTTTATTTTGCAATATATCAAAACGATCATTCAAACGTTCAATAACTTCTTCTTCATCCAGAATTTCTGGATTCAATCCTAAGGTTTGAGTAGTAAATAAAATTTTACCACTATCATCTATAGCTATCCAATCGGCTTTGGTAGAACCACTATCAACAATTAATTTCATCTTTTGGTTTTTTGGGTTTGTTTTGGTTTTTGGACTTTAATTTCCAATGCTCTAAAATTAAACTTTTAATAACGTTTTGGAAATAAGTAAATAGTGAAAAAACAAAATCCCGTTACAATAACAATAACGGGATTTTATTGAAAAAGTGTGTATTATTTTAAACCTGAAATATGTACAGATAAATCAATCAATTTACTTGAATATCCGTATTCATTATCATACCAAGAAATAATTTTGAAAAAAGTAGAATTCAAACCAATTCCAGCTTTAGCATCAATAATAGAAGTTCTTGAATCAGATACGAAGTCATTAGATACCACATCATCTTCAGTAAATCCTAAGATTCCTTTCATTGTAGTTTCAGATGCTTTTTTCAATACTGCCATAATCTCAGCATACGAAGTTTCTTTTGCTAATTTTACAGTTAAATCTACTGCTGAAACGTCAACAGTTGGAACACGCATTGACATACCTGTTAATTTTCCGTTTAATGAAGGAATAACAACTCCTACTGCTTTAGCAGCACCTGTAGAAGAAGGAATCATATTAACTAATGCAGAACGACCACCTCTAAAATCTTTTCTAGATGGACCATCGTTTGTCATTTGAGTTGAAGTTGTAGCGTGAACAGTAGTCATTAAACCTTCTACAATTTCGAAGTTATCGTGAATTACTTTAGCCATTGGAGCTAAACAGTTTGTAGTACAAGAAGCATTAGAAACAACTACGTCAGACGCTTTTGCAGTTTCGTGGTTCACTCCCATTACAAACATTGGAGCATCAGCTGAAGGAGCAGAAATAATTACTTTCTTTGCACCACCTTTGATGTGCTCGCTTGCAGTTTCAACTGTAGTAAAGAAACCTGTACATTCAGCAACTACATCAACATCCACTTCATTCCATTTCAAATCAGCTGGATTTCTTTCAGCAGTGATACGAATGTGTCTTCCGTTTACATATAATTTACCTTCTTTCACTTCAACAGTTCCATTGAAACGTCCGTGAACTGAATCATATTTTAATAAGTAAGCCAAGTGATCAACATCTAATAAATCATTGATAGCAACTACCTCAACATTATCTCTATTGAAAGACTCTCTAAAAACGATTCTTCCAATTCTTCCGAAACCGTTTATTCCTAATTTTACTTTTGACATTTTAATTTAATTTTAGATTTAGTTTATTTAGTGTGATTGTTATTTTGATTTGGCTTTAAAACCAAATATTTATTTATTTTTTAGATGGATACAATATCAGAAACACGTAATAATTCAGAATCAATTTCTGAGTGTCCTTTAATAGCTTGCTCTAGAGGAGTCAACGTGATTTTGTCTTGATTGATTCCTGCCATAAAATTTGATTTTCCTTCTAGCAAAGACTCAACAGCTTTTACACCAAGTCTACTCGCTAATACTCTATCAAAACAAGATGGCGAACCTCCTCTTTGCATATGACCTAAAACCGAAACTCTAACATCATATTCAGGTAAGTTAGATTCAACGTAATCTTTTAATTCAAAAACGCTTTTTCCAATTTTATCACCTTCAGCAATAACCACTATACTTGATGATTTCCCAGCTGCTTTACTCTTTTTAAGCGAGTCCAACAAACGGTCTAGTCCCATATCTTCTTCCGGGATTAGAATCTCTTCTGCTCCAGCTCCAATACCAGCATTTAATGCAATATGTCCCGCATCTCTACCCATCACCTCAACCAAAAACAAACGGTTGTGAGAACTTGCTGTATCACGAATTTTATCAATGACTTCAACTACAGTGTTTAAAGCAGTATCGTATCCTAAAGTGTGGCTGGTTCCAAAAATATCGTTATCAATTGTACCTGGAATTCCAATTACAGGAAAGTCATATTCTGAGTTGAATAATAATGCCCCAGTAAAACTTCCGTCTCCACCAATAACAACAAAAGCATCGATTTCAGCTTTTACCAAATTATCGTATGCTTTTTTTCTTCCTTCGGGAGTTTTAAATTCCATAGAACGAGCCGATTTTAAAATCGTACCCCCTTTATTAATAATGTTGTTCACGCTTCGAGGTCCCATTTCTTTGAAGTCACCTTCAATCATTCCTTGGTACCCTCTGTAAATACCCACACATCCAATATTATGGAACGCACAAGTTCTTACAACTGAACGAATAGCAGCATTCATTCCTGGCGAATCACCACCAGAAGTAAGAACACCTATTTTTCTTATTTTATTTGACATTATTGTTTGTATTTGGCGCTAAATTAATAAACGCGAATTAGTTTCAAAGCGATGTATTTAATAAATTATAGAACTACTTAAAATTCAAACGTTTTCGTTAATAAGTTTTAAATTAGAGAATTAAAAATACTATTTATTTAAGAAAATGTAATAATTATGTTATATAATGATAATATTTGAATTTGGGCCCCTTAATCCTCTTCTGGTACTCTGCCTTCTCGATTTTGTTTGGGTTGATCCTTTGTTGATTTTTTTGAATTCGAAAATTGAATAAAATCAGGCGTCCTATCCGAATCCTGGTCTAAATACTCTGCAGGTATTGTTTGTATTACTCGTTTTTTCTTGAACATTTTTTGAATTAACTCTTTAAAAGTATCAAAATCTACTTCATAGGTAAAACCTAATCCTTGAGTATACCCAATTCCTTGGCCAATATAATTAATATCATTTTCCTTATTAAATATACGCCCATTCAAGGTACCCTCTTCGTTCAATCTCCAAAGCAATTCAACATTTCCAATAAATGCTGTTTGATTGATACCCCCAAATGGAACACCAAACTTGCCATTAATTGTAACTCTCTCATTAATTTTGGAAGAAATAGATGCTTCAAAACGACCGTCTGTTTCTTTACCCAATCGCCTGTCTGCACCAACCACATTAATTCCGACATTAAATTTTTCATCTTCAGACTTGATGACATTGCCCAATAATCCTGTAGCCGTTTCAAACAAACTACCAGACAAATCACTTTGGTTCATTCCTTCAGAGCTTAAGAAACTTCCCGTTGAAAGTAAATACAAAGCTTGTGTTTGACGAACATCTTTATCGTATAGTTTGGTTTGAATTTCTGATTTTAAAACCGAACTTACAGTAGGAAAATCGATATTGAAATCGGGATCTGGACTCATCAAATCACCTCTAATTCCAATGACTACTTCTACAGGAACTTTTTTGTTAAACGACGAATTATCAATCAATAAAGATGGATTTGCAGTTGTTTTATATACGGCTTCTAAATTTAATTGCGCTTTCAATGGATTGCCATCCCATGAAATCGACCCTCCTTTTTTGACAGAAAAACGCTTGTTGATACCTGTAGTTCTAAAGTTGTAAGTCCCTTCGTATGCTTGAAAATCGCCCCACATATTGAATTTTCCTAGAGTATTGATTTTAAACAAAAGAGAACCATTCCCTTTTCCTTTCATTCCGTGACCCGAATTTCTATCCAATATAACCTCAACCTCAGCATCAGGTGTTATATTAAAATCAAACTCTAGCTCCAATCCATTATAATCTCTTATTTTTTCTGTAATTCCTTTTTGCAAATTGAATTTTTCTTTTGCCGTAACAAAATGCAAAAATGAATTTTCACTAACACTCTCGGAATTGTTAATTGGAATTTTTATTGATGTTCCTTTTTCAGACTTTGCATCTACAACAATTTTAAGATTGTTTGTTAATCCATTGATCGTTGCCGAACCATTTATAAATGCAGTGCCGTAGTAAGCTGCATCTTCTTTGTCTTTTGTGTCTAATGCCAAAAATCGTTTTGAAGCTACCGCTAAATCTAATTTCCAATTGGAAAAATTTTTATGCTCAATATTACCATTCAACACACCTTTGGTTCCATACTTGGAATCTGTTAATGAATTATTTCTAAATAGAAATTTTTCATCTGTAACATCCACAATGGTTCTAGATGCTAATTCATAATCAACTCCAATATAAGGAATACTCATACCTGCTTTATCCAGATACAAGCGTCCGTTAATTTCTGGCGAATTGACATTGCCTTGAATCGTAGCATTTCCTGAAACTAACCCACGAATATTAGTTAAGATCTCTCCTCCTACCGAGCTAAGTGTAGCCAACTTGAACTCATCAAATTTAACCCGTAAATCAAGCAAGGTTTCATTATTTTGAATGGCAAGATTTCCTCCTGCATTAAACGATTCAAAACCATTATTATTAATAGTTGAGTTAATAGCAAAATTGGACAAACTCTGATCTCCTTCTATATCAAACTGTAAAACACCAAGATCTGTTTTATTCAGTTGCAATTGATCTATAACCAAAGAGGCTGTCGGTCTATAAATCGCTTTGTCTTGCTTAAAATTAATTGCTCCATTAATGTTTCCGTCAAAAACAAACAAATCGTCCTCTGGTGTAATTTTATTTAGATTGACATCTTTAAAACTTAATTTAAGGTCTTTATAATTAGTACCTCTTAGAGCACCTTTCAATTCTATTCGTTGGTTTTCATGCGAAAGAACAATATCCTCAATAGTAAACTCTTTCAACTCTTTATCAAAAACAATTCGATTATCTTGTGTATCATTTTCGTTCAAAAACCACAAATAATCTTTGAATTTCACTTCGGACTTACTAATTCCTACTACATTCTTATTTTCTTTATCAATTGTATGGTATAAGTTCAAATTAAAATAATCTTCGCCTTTAGTTCCACCCTTAAATTCTGTTCGAATAAAAAGAGAATCTTTCATCGTCACATTAATCAAACTGAAATCTCGAATTTTATAATATTTTGATTTAATTGAATCCAGTTCAATAAAGGCATTGTATAATGGATTTTTATTGTCAATTTTTACTCGGACATTATCCAGTGTATTCTCTGAAGCGGAGATTTGTGGTGAATTAAAATTTAATTTAAACTCATTTTTATCGGAGTTGATCGTTCCACTTAGCTTTGTATTGGACCCAATAGAAACTTTTGGAAAAAGTACTTCTACAATTTTATTGTTGATTGAAAAATCAAAATTTAAAAATTGTCCTCGTTCTACTTTATTGGGTTTGTAGTTAGCATACAAACTTCCCAACGAATTTTCAATCAAATGTTGCAACTGGTTAAACTTGTATTTTCCTACAATCTTTCCTTCCACAATATCAGGGGAGTTGACTGTTATCGTGCGCTTATTATCCGAATCAAAACTTGAATTAATGGTAAAATCATCAAAATAATAGGTTGATTTTGAATTGGTATAGGTGGTTCGGTTAATAAAAATAGTGCCATTTAAATTATCCGTTGAATTTCCTGATGCCTGAACAATGACATCTCCTTTTAGAATTGATTTTGGATCCTTAGTGAATTGTAACTGATTTAAATTGGCATTTTCAATTCCAATATTAAAATCAAAGCGATTCTCTTTTTTAGACCAATCCATCAATCCGTCAAAAGTCATGTTCAAGTTAGGATCCGACACCGAAATTTTCCCTTGGTAAATGGGCATTTTAAAATTTCCATTCACTTCAATATTGGAATAGGAATACTTTTTAAAATCTAATTGGGATAGGGAGCCACTAATTTTAGTATTTAAATATTTCTCGGTAAAGCCAATTCCATCTATACTTAGATTAGCGCTTATTTTTCCCAAATCTTTTTCAGATACAAAAGTGCCTAAATCAAATTGATCTAAAACTACTTTACCCACATAAGAGGCTTTATCAATAAAATCAATTGAATGCATTACAAAATTGGATTTCACATTTCCTAAAGCGGTGCGCATTGTAAAATCAGCTTCAATAAATTTAGTGGTCAATTCCGTTTTTCCAACCAAATTGAATTGCCCTAATTTTTTTAAATTTAAAGGCAATGTCTTACCCAACACATTAGGCAATAAACTTATTAGATCATTATAGCTAGACGAAAGAGTGCTAAACTTTCCTTTCATATAAAATTCCTTTCCTTTATTAGGAAACAAATTTTTAAATCGGATAGCACCAATCATTTTGCTTTTATTCGAACTTACTAAATTTATTTGGCTGACTTTTAAATTATTTAATGACCCTAGTGCATTGGCTTTCAAATAAAAAAATTGATTTTTACCCAATTCTTTGTAAAAACAACGAATATCGTTCGTAGCCAAAGTAGAAGAGGCTAATTGTACATCAAATTGTACTTTATTATTGAAATCGGCAAAATCTTCGATTGCATAATTCAAAGCAACATTCGCCTTAATTTCAGAATTTTCTTTGGTCAAGGCCTCTAATTTGGTTAGTTTCAATTGTTTTTTAGTATAACTAAATAAACCACTAAGCCTTTTGACATAGATACCACGATGATCTAAAAATGACATTTTCAGAATCGAAGTAGTCACATCTGGACCATACAATTTAAAATCAGAAAGTTGAATGTTCAATTTGGTAAAATCGACATCTTTGGGTATAACTCGATTTTCATCGGTCAAAATAAAATGTCCTTTGGTAATTTTAGCTTCTTTGGCAGTCAATAAAAAATGTTTATCCGTAGCCGTTGTATCTTTCCCAAAGGCATTAATAAAAACATCTAAATTAGTTAGCTTTTCTTTTTTGTAGGTTTTAAGATGGAATAAAACACCATCTAAATGCAATTCGCTAAAAATCAAATCACCATCCAGTAATTTCTTCCCTTCCAA
Organism: Flavobacterium ammoniigenes; assembly: GCF_020886055.1. Lineage (NCBI taxonomy): Bacteria > Pseudomonadati > Bacteroidota > Flavobacteriia > Flavobacteriales > Flavobacteriaceae > Flavobacterium > Flavobacterium ammoniigenes. Next base: position 1,884,329 of record NZ_AP025184.1, read on the forward strand.
AATGGAAGTTTTAATCCGATTACTGTAGATTAAAGTATCTTGATGATGATCTCTAATCAATACATTTTTAAATTTTACTCCGCCAAAAGGAGAAATTGCTACCTCGTCTATGCTAATATCTGTTCCAAAGTCGTCATTAATCGAAGTCATAACGTATTTAGCAATGCTAGTTTGCACTACAGGCAAGCTAAGTGCAATACCTAGAATCAGCAAAAACAGGAGGAATCCTATTAGCGAATACGATACTATTTTTTTGACGTTTTTGATACGGCTACTAATTTAATTCTTTGAAAGTCTAATTTGCTCACGCAAAGGAGACGCTTTAAATAAAAATTCTTTAATTTTGGCAAGGCTGAAAAATAGATACAGCACGCCAAATATAATTTAAAATTCGCGCTTTTTTATGCAAAATTCCGAGGTTTTTATTCTTGCCATCGAAAGTTCGTGTGACGATACCGCTGCAGCCGTTTTACATAACGACAAAGTGCTCTCAAATGTTGTTGCTAATCAATTGATTCACAATCAATATGGTGGCGTTGTTCCCGAATTAGCTTCTAGAGCGCACCAACAAAATATAGTTCCTGTTATTGATGCTGCACTGCGAAAAGCGAATATACAAAAAGAACAACTGTCAGCTATTGCATTCACTCAAGGACCCGGATTAATGGGATCGTTGCTAGTAGGAAGTTCTTTTGCAAAATCGTTGGCATTAGCATTGCAAATTCCATTAATCGCAGTCAATCATATGCACGCTCATATTTTAGCGCATTTCATTGACGAAGAAGGATATGACAAACCCGAGTTTCCTTTTTTAGCCTTAACCATTAGTGGAGGGCATACTCAAATTGTTCGTGTCGATGGCTTTTTTGATATGACGATTATTGGGGAAACCACAGATGATGCTGTTGGCGAGGCTTTTGACAAGAGCGCCAAAATACTTGGCCTTCCCTATCCAGGCGGACCTTTGGTAGACAAATATGCGCAATTAGGAAATCCAAAAGCCTTTGCGTTTACCAAACCTAAAGTACCCGGATTGGATTTTAGTTTCTCAGGTTTAAAAACTGCTATTTTATATTTTATCCAGAAGAAACAATTGGAAAACCCTAATTTTATCGAAGAAAACACCAACGATATTTGCGCTTCCATTCAACATACCATTATTGAAATATTGATGGATAAATTGAAACTAGCTGTCAAAGAAACTGGAATCAAACAAATTGCCATTGGCGGAGGTGTTTCGGCTAATTCCGGAATACGCGCCACTTTAAAAGAGGCCGAAAAAAAATACGGATGGAAAACTTTCATTCCTAAATTTGAATACACCACCGATAATGCTGCAATGATTGGAATTGTTGGTTATCAAAAGTTTTTATCTGAACATTTTGAAACGTCTTCGGTTGTTTCTAAAGCACGAATCCAATTTTAAAACTATGCAATTATTCTATAATGCCACTATAAACGAAACTACGGAAACCTTTACTTTTGATAGAGAAGAAAGTAAACACATAATTAAAGTGTTGCGTAAGAAAGATGAAGATATATTATTTGTAACTAATGGTTTAGGTTTTTTATTTACAACAAAAATTATATTGGCTTCTGATTCAAAATGCACTGTTGAAATTGTTTCGTTTGAAAAAGCGTCAATGCCAAAATTGCATTTGCATTTGGCGGTAGCGCCAACCAAAATGAACGACCGTTACGAGTGGTTTTTAGAAAAAGCAACCGAAATTGGCATTCAAGAAATTACACCTATCATTTGTGATCGTTCAGAAAGAAAAGTGATCAATCCGGAGCGTTTTGAAAAAATTATTCTTTCAGCAATGAAACAATCGAACGCTTTGTATTTACCCAAACTAAATCCAGCAATTTCATTCAAAGAATTTGTAAAGCAAAAAAAAGAAGGACTACAACTTATAGCTCATTGCGAAGAAACCGATAAAAAAACATTAAAAGCTGTTTTAGAACCTAATACTGATGTTACTTTATTAATCGGTCCCGAAGGTGATTTTTCTGAAAAAGAAATCGTACTAGCATTAGAACAACACTACATTCCTGTTACTTTAGGCACTACGAGACTTCGTACTGAAACTGCTGCTGTGGTAGCTTGCCACAGTGTGGTATTCTTCAATGAGAATTAAAATCAATGCAACTTACACACGCAAATACACATTTCGAAAAAAGAAGTTTTCCAATCACCTTAGTGTGTGATCATATCTATTTTCAACAAAACTTAGGCTCATTGTTCCGAATTGGAGAAGCTTTCGGAATTGAAAAAATCATTTTTATTGGCAAGGACATTCCATTGACTCCTAGGAAAATCAATAAAACTTCACGCAGTACTCATTTACAAATTCCACATAGTATTATAGAAGAAACGACTGAAGCTATCGCATTATTACAAGAAGAAGAATACCACATTATTGCATTAGAAATCACAAGCACAAGTAATCCGATTCAACAATTATCGGTTCCTAAAAATAAAAAAGTTGCTTTATTAATTGGCAATGAAATTGAGGGTATTAGTTCCGATTTATTGGCTATTGCTAACCAAATAACGCATATCACGATGTATGGCTACAACAGCAGTATGAATGTAGTTCAAGCGACTAGTATTGCACTGTATGAAATAAGCAATCGAATGAATGAATTGCCTAAATGAATTGATTTTTTTGATTCTTTTCCTATCTTTATAACTTAATGTCAGTTTATTAAATCCAATTCATAAATGATTACACCCAAAACAATTGCAAACGGAATTCTAAGATCGATTGGTTTTTTGGTACTTATTGGAATATCTCTCTATTTTATATACCAAATTCAGGCAGTAATTGTGTACTTAATAGTTTCATTAATTCTCACGCTTATTGGTAAACCCATCATGAGTTTTTTAAAAACCAGATTGCGATTTCCTAATACATTAGCAACCATAACTACATTAATTTTCTTTTTTCTACTTATCGTAGGGTTTATTTCGTTGTTTATTCCTTTGATATTATCGCAAAGCGAAAGCTTGTCATTACTCAACACCGCCGAAATTGAGCAAAACATCAATCAGCTAATTCATCAAATTGTAGTATTCTTAGACAATCACAATGTAGATTCTGCGCGTTTTTTAAAAGAAACCAATATCAGTTCTAAAATTGATTTCAATTTTGTACCGCAATTATTGAATACTATTCTCAATACCATTAGCAGTTTTGGCGTTGGCTTAGCCTCTGTTTTTTTTATCACTTTTTTCTTTTTGAAAGATAAGACATACTTTATTGAAAACTTAAAACTACTAATCCCCGACTCACACGAAGCTCCCATCATTAATTCATTGGACAAAATCAATCACCTACTGTCGCGCTACTTTATTGGTTTACTACTACAGCTGGGAATCGTGTTTATTTTGTACCTAATTGTACTGTCCATTTTTGGAATTTCAAATGCCTTCATCATTGCTTTCTTATGCGCGGTACTCAATATCATCCCTTATATCGGACCACTAATTGCATCCATAATCGCTGCTGTTTTAACCATGATCAGTCATTTAGGCAATGACTTTCAAACCGAAACCTTGCCTATTACAATTTATATTTTGATTGGATTTTGGATCGTACAACTAATTGATAACAATCTTTCCCAACCGATTATTTTTTCGAAGAGTGTGAGCTCGCATCCCTTAGAAATTTTCTTGGTGATCCTAATTGCTGGGTTTCTTTCTGGTATAGTAGGAATGGTGATCGCAGTGCCTTTGTACACTATTTTAAAAGTGATTGGGAAAGAATTTTTCCCTAATAATGTGGTGATTCAATTATTAACTAAAAACATTTAGACTTGGATTTAGCCATTTTAAATCCTAGCATTCAGGAATTCATTCAAAAGCAAATCGGAATATCGGTTGCGAAATTAGCGCTGCAAAAAAATCCGTTTCCAGAAGTGGAATGGATTGCTATATTGAACCAAATTGAAGCCAAAACAAAAGCAAAAGAAAAATTACCTACTTGGTATAACACCGCTAATATTATCTATCCCTCAAAGATTTCGGCGGAACAAACCTCTTCGGAAAGCACCGCCCAATACAAATCAAGCCTTATACAAGGAGAAAACCTTATTGATTTAACGGGCGGATTTGGAGTTGACGATTTTTACTTTACCAAACAATTTACATCCGTAACCCATTGCGAAATCAATTCGGATTTATCTGCAATTGTAAAGCATAATTTTGAGCAATTGGGCGTAACGAATATTGACTGCATTCCAGGAGATAGCCAAGCTACACTAGAAACACTTCCAACAAAATGGGATTGGATGTACATTGATCCTTCGCGACGTAATGATGCCAAAGGCAAAGTCTTTATGCTCAAAGATTGTTTGCCCAATGTTCCTGAAAATTTAGATTTCTATTTTAATAAATCAAAAGCCATTTTAATTAAGACTGCACCCTTATTGGATCTTGCAGCTGGCCTTTCTGAATTGCAGAATGTCAAAGCAATTCATATTGTGGCTTTGGAAAACGAAGTCAAAGAATTACTTTGGGAATTGCACAAAAATTACTCTGGTGTAACAACTATCAAAACAGTTAATATCACTAAAGAAGCAAATACTACTTTTGAATTTAATCTTAACGAAGATGGTGTCGAGGCGAGTTATTCGTTACCAAAACGCTATGTATACGAGCCTAATAGCGCCATTATGAAATCGGGTGGGTTTAATGAAATCAGTATGCAATACCAATTGGATAAATTACACAAACATTCGCATTTGTACACTTCGAATGATTTAATTGATTTTCCAGGACGTGTGTTTGAAATACTACACAACTTTCCTTACTCAAAAAAGGAAATCAAAACACATCTTGAAAACACCAAGTACAATATTACCACACGTAATTTTCCCGAAACGGTAGAAACTATTCGCAAAAAATGGAAAATCAAAGAAGGAGGAAATTCCTATTGTTTTTGTACAACCGATATGAAAAATGATAAAATAGTTTTACTTTGCACCAAAATAAAATAACCATGAAAAACGCAGTTGCAATCGCTTTCTTTTTGATCAGTTTTGTCACATTGGCACAAAAACCATGTGAATACACCACTAACGTAACAGATTCTATTGGCACTTATAAATCGACCAAAGAATACATGATTGCTGAGAAAAACTTTGGCGAAACGGCTAGTTATATTTTCTTTTCATTAGCAGTTGCCGACGGAATGCCTTTGTTGAACGTGCAATTGATTCAAAAAAGCAAAGGCTTCATGAAAGCCAATTGTTTTGACAAAAATTCTAAATTATTTTTACAATTAAACAATGGAAAAGTTGTAACATTGATCCATATTGACCAGGAAAACTGTGGGTCGATGCTTCGCGATGAAAAAGGATTTGACAATCGCTTGACACCCGGAACTTTTATGTTTATGAAAGATAGTTTTGACGAATTGAAAAAATCACCGGTGTCGATGATGCGCATCAAATACTTGACGGATACTGAAGATTATGTACTAAAAAAACAATTCACATCGGAATTGAATAATGAAGTATACGAACCTGAAACCTATTTTATCCAAAATATTGACTGTGCTAAATAATCAATTGTAAAGTCAATTAATTACATAGCCATTTAGTATTGGAAACTTTCTCTTTAGCAGCATTTTTTAAATTATAATGCCACCACTCCGAATCAAAGGAAACGAAGCCGCTTTTCTGCATGATTCTTTTGAGAAGTATTCTATTTTTCTTCACTTCATCTGGAAGATTGTCAAAATTATGACTGGCTTCAGGTCCAAAGAAATCAAAAGGTGTTCCCATGTCTAATTGTTTTCCATCAGTATCGACTAAAGTAATATCGACCGCTCCTCCTCTATTATGTATTGAGCCTTTGGCGGGATCAGCTACATAGTCGGGATTGGAAACAATTTGCCACATTCTTTTTTGGATATCCAAAGGACGGTAACAATCAAAAAGTTGAATACGATATCCTTTTTTTATGAATTTGGTATTGGCTTTTACCAGCGCTTTTACCGTTTTTAACCGCAAAAAACATTCGGCACAATCGTACACTTTTGCTTTCAAAAAATTATCTTCTGTGGCATACTTCATATCATAGACAAAGTCAGCACTATAGTCTTTCAAATTAACAAAAGTAGTGTCAGCAATTACTACTTCCTGCTGAGAATACAGCCGAGAAGTACCGAAAAATAAAACCAATAGTAAAAAAGAGAAAATCAATCGCATCGCGTAGTATTCTAAAATTATTAGCTAAAAGTATTTCTTTTTTTTGACTCTATAGCACCACTTTTATTAAATTTGAGTTCGGCAAATGCTAACCCAATAGAAAGTCTTATTTTTGACTAAATTTAAATCGTTATGAAAATCCAATCGGTACTTCTATTATTTTATATTTTTTTAATCAGTAGTCCACTATTGGCTCAAGCCAAAAAAACAATCCCGGCTAGTCAAATTGAATTTCAGTCACCAGAATACGTAAACAAAATGTACTATTTAGCCAGTCATTATGGCAAATACCAAACATTATTAGACTCCGTAAAAGGAAATTCTGAAGGCCAATTAGTCTTTAAAAAAAGTCAAAAATATGTAGAAGGCATTTATATGTTGGTCACTCCCGACAAAAAAATAGAATTGGAATTCATGATGGATGCCAACCAAAAATTTAGTATCCAAGTTACTAACCCAACGGATAAAACAGTAGCCATAAGCAATTCTATTCTAAACCAAGATTTCAATGCGTTCAATTCCTTTTTCAAAACCAAAATGGAAGGAATAAAAGCGTTAGAAAAAAAACTGGCCGATAAAAAAACCAAACAAGATAGTGCTATTGTTATTCAAGATTTGAAGAAAATTCAAAGCGAAATCAATCTCTATAAAAACAATTACATTCAGGCGAATCCCGAAAATACGTTAGCCTTGTTATTTCGAATGAGTCAACCTATTGATAATTTTTTGAACAAATCGGCCGAAGAAAAATTAGCCACTAAAACCGATTCTATTGCCTATTTGAAAAAGCATTTTTTTGACGGTATTAATTTTAAAGACAATCGTTTGTTGCGCAATCCCTTTTTAGAAAACCGCATCACTACCTATTTCAACACATTTGTTCCTGTGACACCTGAAGCAGTTACTGCTGAAATCAACCAAGTTTTAAATCAAACTGATCTTCCTAACGGAGACGTTTTCAAATACCTAAGCCTCCATTTTGTTGATTTGTATGCCGAACCAAAAATCATGGGAATGGACCGCGTGTTCATTAATATTTACAATACCTATTTCAAGAACAAAGAGTACCCTTGGCTACAGCTCAAACAAAAAGAATTCTTTAAGTTCAAAGTGGCGAGTATCAAAGATAATTTAGTGGGCGATAAAGGACGTAACTTATTCATGCTAACCCAAGATCAAAAACGAATTGATTTGTATGACATTAAAGCCAAATACACCATCGTTGCTTTTTGGGATCCTACTTGTGGGCATTGTGCTACCGAAATTCCAAAAATGCACCAATTGTATGAAACCGAATGGAAACAAAAAGGAGTTGTCGTTTTTGCCATAAATAACAACACCAATGAAATGGTAAAATGGAAAGAGTTTATTGAAAAAGAAAAACTATCCGATTGGACTAATGTATATCCGGCTCCAGTAGTGACCGGAAATTATACTAAAGAAGATGTCGATTTTCAAACCTTGTACAATGTGAGACAAACTCCTGTGATCTACCTTTTGGACCAAGACAAAAAAATTATCGCTAAAAAAGTAGGTCCCGAAAACTACACTAAAATCCTAGAGCAATTGGAGAAGAAAAAATAAAATTATTTAGTTTAAATTTATCCCCTTCATAAAATAATAACATTTAAAAAAATTAATTGACACTGATTAATAATTAATCCAAACGTATTAAAGTTTATCACTAATTGAAACACTTAACTCTTCAAACCTTAAATTAGTCCAATAACTTCGATAAGATGTAAATCCTCCAATTATTTTATTCTTTTGATAAATTGTACCGTTAATTGTTGTACGAGCACCAGAGGTTTGTGTTTCTATATACAAGTATATGTACTTTTCTTCTTTTACAACCTTGTTAAAATCATTACAATCAACAGAGAAACAACACTCCTTAATATCTTGTGGACTCAAAACAGTGTACCCTCTTTTTATTAAATTTTTTAATAGTTTATTTGAGAGAATGTGAGAATATTGGTCGTCTTCTGAGGCATCAATAACATGATCGTTATATATTAATTTTAGTTCATACGCTTTATTCAAATTAGTGGTCAAATAAAAATCTAAATGTTTGTCTTGAGCAATTGTAAAAAATGGCACTAAAAATAAAAGAAAATACTTCATACTCTATTAATTAAAAAAGAGCATACTAATTCTAGTATGCTCTTATATTTTTTTAAAACAAATTATTTTTTTAATTGACCTAATCTAGAAGTGGTTTTAACAGTCGATTTTTTGTAAATAAATCCAATTCCTAAAAAAGGGCGAACAACTTTAGTTTCAAATTGAGGGTACAATGCTACATCATAGTTAGGATTTTTTTTCATTAATTCATACAATGAATAACTTGCTGTTTTATCTCCTACAAAATTACCAATTACTGGTATATTAGATGCGTTCACAGATAAAGTAGAACCATCGTGATCAATTGATCCTGATTTTTGATTAAATAGTCTTGCAAAATCGATTCCGAAGATTTTAGTCGTTGATGCTGTTGCAGAAAGTTGATCAGAAATGTTAAAATCATTTTTTGAAAGTTCTAAATGTGTATTTGGTTCTCTCATTGAATTGTGCAAAGAAGTACAACTTGTAGAAAAAATTGCAATTGCACCTAAAATTAATAATTTGTTTTTCATAATAGTTAATTTATAATTAATAAATATTTAGTCAAAAATAACTTACATTATTAACAAATCATATACCTAGATTTAGTGATATTTTAAAATACTTTAATTTGTAAATTCATTTTAAAAAAACCTTTACACTACAACTCCTCTTGTTTCAAGATAGCATTACTCACATATAATTAGTTAATAACTTTTCTTTACAAAACACTTTTTAATTACGTACTTCTGAATTAATTTTGGAGGACTATGAAATTAAAACCGCTGCATACCACTACTACCCTTGAGTTTTACACTCCTGATTTTTCAACAGAGGCACGACTACCCTATGTTGACGCTGGTTTGCGCGCTGGTTTTCCATCACCCGCTGACGATTTTATTGAATTGTCTATTGACATCAATAAAGAATACATCAAAAATAGAGACTGTACTTTTTTTGCCAAGGTAAAAGGACATTCCATGAAGAATGCCGGAATCTATGATGGCGATTTACTCATCATAGACAAAAGTTTAGAGCCTCAAAACGACAAAATTGCGGTCTGCCAAATTGATGGTAACTTTACAGTAAAGCGCATTAAAATTGAACACAATATAGTGTGGCTTATTGCCGAAAATGAAGATTTTGAACCCATCAAAGTCACTCCCGAAAACGAATTGATTATTTGGGGCATCGTAACCGCATCCATCAAAAAATTCTAATGTTTGCACTCGTAGATTGTAATAATTTCTATGCCTCTTGTCAAAGGGTATTTGAACCGCATTTAATTGGAAAACCAGTAGTGATCCTTTCCAATAATGACGGTTGTGTTATTGCGCGTTCCAATGAGGCAAAAGCACTGGGCATTCCAATGGGTGCACCCGCTTTTCAATTGGAGTCGTTATTTAAAAAAAATCAAGTGCATGTCTATTCTTCCAATTATGCACTCTACGGCGACATGAGTAGTCGAGTGATGAATCTCCTTACTACCTTCACGCCTGAAATTGAAGTATACAGTATCGACGAAGCCTTTTTAAAATTCAAAGGATTTGAATTGTTCGACTTGGAAGAATACGGAATCAAAATGCAACGTACCGTTACTAAAGGCACCGGAATTCCTGTAAGTATTGGTTTTGCACCCACAAAAGCATTAGCAAAAGTGGCCAATAAAATCGCTAAAAAGTTTCCGGAGCGAACTCAAAGCGTCTACGTAATTGATTCGGAAGAAAAGAGAATCAAAGCGTTGAAATGGACCAAAATTGCAGATGTTTGGGGCATTGGACGACGCTATGCCAAACGGCTAGAATCACTCAATATCAAAACGGCTTATGCTTTTACGCAATTATCAGACGATTGGGTACGCAAAGAAATGTCGGTGGTAGGTCTACGATTAAAGCGTGAATTGGAAGGAAAACCGACCTTAGATTTAGAAGAAGCTTCCAATAAAAAAGCCATTGCTACCACGCGTTCTTTCGAAAAAACTTACAGTACTTTGGATCAAGTTTCAGAACGAGTAGCCACTTTTACAGCCCATTGTGCCGAAAAAATACGAAAACAACAAAGTCAGTGCAACCTAGTCATGGTCTTTGTAAAAACCAACGGATTTAATCCTGATGCACCACAATATTCCCGAAGTATTACCATTAAAACAGATTACCCAACCGATTCCACTATCGATCTCAACCGCTATGCACAAATAGGATTAAAAGCCATTTTTAAAGAAGGATATCAGTACAAAAAAGCAGGCGTAATTTGTATGGGGTTAACCCCAAATGCAACGGTGCAATTGTCCTTGTTTACCACTGCCAATCCAAAACACCAACCCTTAATGCGCGTGGTAGACCGACTCAATCATTCCATAGGAAAAACCGTAGTACGTTTTGCAACCCAATCTATTGGTAGACAATGGAAAATGAAACAAGAAAAACTATCCCAACGCTATACTACCAATATCAAAGAAGTAGTAGAAATTGAATTGTAAAACTAACTTATTAGGTTTATTCAAAAACAAAAAAACCTACTGTTTCCAGTAGGTTGATGATTAGAGCGCAAATAATTTAAAATCAACTCATCCCTATTTATACGATTCAAGCAAATACACAAACATTTTTCTCGCAGCAATTTTCTTCCGATATTGAGTGATAATGATTGGTTTATTAATTTTTTCAAATGATTTAGAGTACAATTCATTAGGATTTGAAAACGTATTTGAAAATGTAATAAAATAGGCATCATCCCCTTTTTTTAGTTTTTCTCGATAGTTATTTAACCAAGCGTAAGTATGGATATCCTCCAGTTTACCCAGCCCCACAAAACTTAAATGCAAGGGTTGAGCAATATAATTATCAATATGGGCCGCTGGAAACCATTTATTGTTGACTATAAATTTTGTAGTGGTCGTACCGTTCTTCAAATTTGCTTTATAAATAGTATTAAATTCTGATTTAAAATAATCCCATTGGTACATATCTAAAGTTACGTCTCCCTTACCTAAATTATCAGATTGTTTACTTCCAATAGTTCCTGGATAATTATTGATAATTACAATTCCAGAAAAAATAATTCCAACTGTAAGCAGCAATGAAGCATTTACCATTATTGGGAATTTATTTTTTTTATCTGAAGATATACTTAACACCATTGAAGTGATAAGAATCAAACTCACAAAAGCGGGACCGGACCAATGCGGTAATGTATCTCTAAAAAAGGAAATGAAAATCAGTATAAATACCAATGGCAAACTTGTTATAAGTAATAATCGTTTAATAGGCTGATCGATACTGTATTGATTCAAGTAGAGACCAATCAATGCAGATACAATCAAAATATAATTTAACGGATTATTATACAAAGCTCCTCCTAAAACTTCTCTGAAAAAACTATTAAAATTGAAACCTCTATCTAAAGTGACACGATTGCTATGAAAAGTATAGGTAATAAAATGGTTTTCGATATTCCAAATAAGAATTGGAGAAACTATCACTATTGAAATTAAAACAGACAGATAGAAGAACTTATTAAAAAGTAAAGTTCTTTTATAAAATAGCACATACATCGCAAACCCAATCCATAAAAATAAGCCATGAATTTTACTCATTATACACAAACCTGCGAAAAAACCGAAGAGAATTAATTTGTAATTCGTTTGATTAGAACTTTCAGTGACTATTTCAATCAATAAATAAATACAGATAATCCAAAAAAACAATTGGGGTGCATCAGGTAAAATAAATACTCCTGCAATAATACTAGTGTAAATTGAACTTGTAAATAACAATGTCGCTATAAATCCCGTAGTTTTGTTTTTTAATTTACAACCAATCACATACATCAAAAAGGTATTGATGGCAGCTAAAAGTATAGGGCCCAACCTAACAAAAAATGCATCGGTAAAAAATAGATTAAAAGTAGTTAAACGAATCAGCAAGGCAACCATTGGTGGATGATCAAAATAATTCCATTGCAAATGTTGAGCATAGGTCAAATAATATACCTCGTCATTCCCTAAATCAATTGAAGTAGCCAAAACTATTCGAATTAATGTAGCGATTACAATCAACCAAATGATTTTACTTTGTTTGAATATCATCCAGAAATTATTTAAAAGTGTACCAATTATTAGCTCCAAAATTCCATATAAAAACAATCAGGGTGATTATAATTTTGGAAAGATAAAAATTTGTTTTGGTGTAGGTTTGAAGTAAATAAAGCAATAGCATATTAATTCCAAAACCAATCAGCGCAATGAGTAAAAAGCTAGTAAATTGCGCCCCTATATTGGAGTCGGAATTTTGAAAAGTATACAGTCTATTAAGAATGTAATTATTGGAAACAGCCAAGATAAACCCCACTGAATTAGCAAAATATTTATTGAAATGGAGCTTTTCTTTTAAGAGCCAGGTAATAAAAAAATCGATAACTAGTCCGCTTGCACCAACTAATCCAAACTTTATAAATTTAATGTAAAACATCAATTGACGAGATTTGAGTTGGTAAAATCAGTTTGTTTTGTCAATTTGAATTTGTCTTGAATTCGTTTTACAAGATGAGCACCTTTACTTTCAAACCATATCACAGAAAAAGTGCCAAAAACTAGTCCAATAAGTCCTCCTACAAAAACATCAATTAAAAAATGATGTGCCAAATAAATTCTAGAATACCCTGCCAAAGCTGCAATTATAATGGAACTATAGCACACCCATTTTCTTTTACAATAAATAGAAAGTACTGTAAATAATGCAAAAACAGATGACGAATGCCCAGAAGGAAAACTATTAAATCCTACCCTACTATTTGAAAAAGTATCCAAATACAATTTGTAATTATGAAGTTTAAAATACAAACTAGGACGTGGTGCATGTATGATTACTTTGAAAAATTGGGCTAATAAGCCCGAACCCAAATAAGCTAAAAGTAAAATAAGAACAAGATTGCTGTGCTTCTTAAAAAAAATTAAAACCACTACACAAACTAACAATGTAAATACGCCATCACCCAAAAAAGTGATGCCATTGAAAATTAAATTTAATGTTTTAGTATGAAAGCTATTCAAAAATATAAATCCTTCAACTCGAGATACAAAACTTAAAAAAAGAGTGGTAATAATTATTATTAGTAAACTTAAACTATAAAAAAGTTTGTTCTGTCTAATTAGTCTATAAAATAAATTCATTTATTTAGCCTTTAATTTTATGTAAAATTAACCTCCTAATGAGACTCTTACATCAACTAAATATTATATAAAAGTGAACTTAAAATAATCTAAATATTAACTATGTAAAGTATTTATTAAATAAATTCGGATTCAGAAAAAAAACTATCAAGTATTATAATTTGAAATGTTTTTCTATGGCTCTAATCATTTTTCCGGCAATGTCTTTATTGGTTGCTCCTTCAATTCCTTCAAGACCTGGAGACGAATTAACCTCTAATAACAAAGGGCCTTTGGAAGAACGAATTATATCTACTCCCGCAACTTTAAGATTCATGGCTTTAGCAGCTTTAATTGCAATTCTTTTTTCATCTTGTGTAACTTTCACCACAGATGCGGTTCCACCTAAATGAATGTTAGCTCTAAATTCACCAGGTAATGCTTCCCGTTGAATAGCCGCTACAACTTTGCCATCAACTACAAAACAGCGAATATCTTTCCCGTTGGCTTCTTTTATAAATTCTTGGACAAGTATATTAGCATTAATACTTTTGAAAGCATTGATAACACTCTCAGCAGCTTTTTTAGTTTCTGCTAAAACTACTCCTTTACCCTGAGTACCTTCTAATAATTTAACAATCAAAGGGGGTCCTCCTACCATGGTAATCAAATCATCTGTATCGAGTGGAGAATTTGCAAATCCTGTAGTTGGAATGTCTACACCATGATTTAACAATAACTGTAAACTATACAATTTATCTCTAGATTGTGTTATTGCGCTGGACGAATTCAAACAAAAAACTTTTAATGCTTCAAATTGTCGCGTTAGGGCACAACCATAAAAAGTAGCGCTAGGTCTTATTCTTGGAATAATTGCATCAAATTGATTTAAAATCTTACCGCCTCGGTAATGAATTTCAGGTTTTTTGGCATCCAATTTTATATAACATTCTTTAATATTTAAAAAATGCATTTCATGGCCACGCATTTCACCCGCTTCCATAATTCTCTTATTACTATACAATTCAGGATTACTTGCCAAAAGACCAATATGAAGCCCTGATTTTTCTTTTACAGCACCTTTGTAAACTTCTGTTAAGTCTTCTTCAGTTGGTGAGTCTAATAAATATTGTTTTTCAGGATCAACTACTACTCGACCGATCATTGCTTCTCTACCTAGTAGCATTCGGAAACCCATTGAATCTCTATTGGTAAGGGTCATTTCAATCTCCCAATTTTGATCACCCAACTTAAGGATAGTTTGAATAACATAACGTTGTTCTCTATATCCGCTTGAACTTTTAACAATGCGCTTATCAATTAAAGGTGCTTCACAATGAATTATTGTGCGCACATTATTTTGAATGGGATTGATATCAAATTTAACCCAGTTGCTGTCATTTTTAACAAATGGAGCAATATTTATAGCATGAAGTGCAGAAGTTTTTGCGCCAGAATCTACACGAGCTTTAATTGCTGGTATTCCTAATTCAGGAAAAGAACACCATTCTTCACTTCCAAGAACAACTTTATTATCAGACATAGTCAACTTTTAAAATAATTAATTTGGTACTAAACTGCAAAAGTCTACTAAATGATAGAAATTACAAATAATTCATGTTATCATAATGTAACCAATTTGTTATTTTTGCTAAGGTGGGTGTAAATTAACTTTAGTCTAATTAAGTACCTATTTTGATGAGGTTGAAAATCAGTATACACCAAAAGGCAAAAAAAATCGGGACTAGTGTCCCGATTTTCTATTCAACTACTTTTTAGATTTTGCTTTCGCTTTTTTCTTTTTTGTTGCTGTTTTTTTCTTTGCTGCTTTGGCTTTCAATTTCATTTTAGCCTTTTCTTTCTTCGCTTTATCTTTTTTCTTTTTCTTGGCTTTCTTTTCTTTTTCTTTTTGCTTTGATTTAGCTACAGCTTGTTTTTCTTTTTGCTTTGCTTTTTCTTTCTTTTCTTTTTCGGTGATTTTCTTACTCATCTTCTTTAATTTTTTTATATTTTTTTCATCTAATTTTTGGGTATCACTTGTAATCAGTGTAGCCTCTGCAGGATTTTCCTCTAGATGTGCAGATTCAATTGTGTTGTTTTCTTCCATAATATTGTTGTTAATTGTGCTAATGTTAAGTAAATGTTACGCAAAGGTAAATTAAATATTAAATACCCAATGTTAAGTTTTTGATTTGAATGAAAACTTAACATTGAAAATGAATTCATTTGAATAAAAAAAGCGCAATTACATTGGAATTGTGGTAACTATACGAATCCAAAAAAGAAGTAAGAAGAGAAATTAACTTATTGATTTCAAGAAGATTATAGAATCAATATAAAATAAAAAATGACCTTAAAAATGAATTTAAGGTCATTGGTTCAACTTGTGAGCGCTATAGATTTAAAATCGAACCAACTAATTGATTTCATGAAGGTTATAGGTTCAATATAAAATAACCATAATCGTGAATTGAAAATATCTAGTATATTAATTAAGAATCCCTAGAGGTGTAGCTATCGCATAAGGAAAAGGCTGTGTCTACCGATTCTAAGTGCCACTACACCCTAAGAAATAATTACTAACGACAAACACCACAAGTACCGCCATTTTTGGCACAATGCTTACAGTATTTACAGTTTTTACACGCCTTACAAATAGCAGAACCAGTACACTTACCACCTGAAGAGTGATACATTGTAAATCCCATAGCTATAGCGCTAATTAATAATCCAAAAACAATTGATTTTTTCATATATAAAAAAATTACAATTAGGTTTGCAATTTCTCACTAAATACACAACCGATAGTACGGTTTTTTGAAGAAAAAAGTACGGTTTTTTTTTAAAGAAATTAACGTCAGTTCGAGTGATTTTTACCAAAAAATAACCCCAAATAACCCACCTAAACCACAAACCGACATTCAATTCGAGTCCCCTTCCCCGGTGCACTCTCAATATGCAAATCTGCTTTTACCAATCGGGCACGTGTTTTCATATTCGAAAGACCAATCCCTTTAGGAATTACGGCAGCGTCAAATCCCTTGCCATTATCAACGATAATCAAGAGCAAAGTAGCACTATCGGGTTGAGAAATAGTCACCGAGCATTCCATAGCATCCGCATATTTAACAACATTAGACAATCCTTCCTGGACAATTCGGTAAATCGTAATTTTAACTAAACCCGAAATAGACTCCCAGTTAATTTCAGGAGTGCTTTCAAAATGCAAACTCGTTTTGGTTGTGGAACTAGCTTGTTGTACACATTGAGCTAAAAGTACAGCAAAATCAAAATGAGATGCCACAGCATCAGTATGTAAATCGTGTGAGATAGCTCTAATATCATGTTCTATAACTTGAAGACTATTTATTTGATCTAGTCTTTTTTCTTCTGCCTCAATATTAGTGATTGAGTTAAGCATCCCTAATTGTAAACGAGTGCCATAAAGCCGATTCATCACATTATCGTGCAACTCTCTAGAAATTCGATTCTGCTCCTCCTTTTTAGCCTCATTAAGTGCAATTTGAGAAGATTGCATCAATTCGAAAAACTCCAACTCTGCCTTCTGCAACTTTTTTCTATAAGCAATCTCTTTACGTTGACTTACTACATAACGAATACCTAAAGCAACTATTAAAACCACTACCCCAAAAATCAAATACAAATTTCTGCTAATTAATTCTTTATTCGCATCCTCTAAAATAGCCGTTTCATATTCAATTCGAGCGTACTTATTCCTGTTTTTGCGTTGAACTTTAGTAAGGCTATCACTTACAGCAATATACCTTTTATCATAAGAGGATGTATTCGTTTTATCTATTTTAGAAAGAAGCTGCAAATTAACTTTGACATCATCAGTAGATTTCAATTTTTCAGCTAATTGAAGAGATTCCTTTAAATAGTGTGTCGATTGAATGGTGTCTTTAACATCAAAATAGTACTTACCTAAATTGTGTAGCTTATAAACAACACTAGATTCAACCCCGATTTTACTTGACAGAGATAAAGCTTCTTTCATCATAGCCTCACCCTCTTTTAAATGCCCTAATTTGGTTTTAACATAGCCTAAATTGCCAATTACAGTGGCATAGTCTTTGGGCCATTTTACTTTTAAGTCCTCAGTTAAAACTGATTCTAATTCTTTTTCTGCTTTGGAATACTGAAACTGCTTTTCATTAACACTAGCAATATTTACAGACAAAGAAACTTTATAATTGTTCTTTATCTCAAAATCATTTTCATCTTTTTCTAGTCCATTTAATAATTCCTGAGCAAGTAAATAATATTTTAATGCATAATTATATTCTTCCAATTTTTCAAAATCAGAAGCAATTAAATTATAACAAGTAAATAGTAGTTCATCATTATCAATATTCTTCAAAAACTGTAATGCTTTAAAAACTTGAATTTCACTTTCAAGATAATTTCCATCATAAAATAATAAATAGGCTTTATTAAATAACATCCTTCCAATTCTTTCTTTATTACCTAATAAACGATATAATTTTTCAGCTTTTTGATAATAAAAATAAGTACTATCCTTTTGAGTAAGTTCATAACAATCTCCAATATAATACAAAGACTTAGCAATTGACATAGTGTCTTTAACCTCAGATGATAATTGAAATACTTTATTGCTAAGGTTAAGCGATTTTTGAAGTCGATTTAAATAATAATACTCTCCAGCTAAATGAAATAAAAGACGACGGGTTAAAGAATCGTTCGAAAGCGACTTTGATATTAGTTCCAAAGAATCCAAATATTCTTCTTTTTGCTCAGAATTGAATTGGTTATATTTTTGAGAATGAATAAATAAAAAATCAGATGTGTTATTTTTGGAACAAGAAATAGCAACAAATAAAATCAGAAATAATAAAAAAAGCACTAATTTCTTCAAAATATTTTTGTTCAAAAATAATAAAAAAAGACCATGTAAACATGGTCTTGAATATTGTAATTAACCCTTTGTTTTAGGTATGATTAATTCTCCCGCAACCTCCGCACTCACATTCGTCGGCTTGACCACCGTCTTTTCGGGACTAGCCGCTGGGTCTCCAGGTAAGGCATCTGCCGTACACGATTGTAAAACAATACTAAAAACAAATAACACTACTAATTTTGATACAATTGGGGTTTTCATAATAAATCATTTAAGGTTTAGAAATAATATCCTAGCCGTGCTTTCTGGGCGCAGCGATTCAATTGATTATTCTGAAAAGAAGGGCGGTCTTTCTCAGAGCCGTTTTAGCATCCTTACCCTAGGCTAAAAACAACAACTAAAGCTTTAATTCCATTGATTGGATAAGCCAAATGTAGTATGGAGAAATAAGTAATGCTGAAAAATAAAGTCTTGATTAGCAAGTGGTAAAGTAGCTGTAGCAAGTAGACAGCTTTTCTGAGTAAGTTGCAAAACCTTAGCTAAGAAATTCGTATAATTATTGTAGTTATATTGTCTTTGTATGTTCTTGAAAAAGGTAAAGCAATCTCATTATTCAAAAGATAACACTGACTCTTACCTAAATTGATTCGACTTACATGGTCTACATTGATAACATAACCGTGGTGAATCCTAAAGAAATAAAACGGTAATAGTTTCTCGAAATGTTTTAAAGTTTTGAAAGCGGTAATCACCTTTCCGGATTGCAAATGGAAATCAGTAGTATTGTTGTCTGCTTTTAAATACACAATGTCTTGTGCTTTTATAAAGTGGTAATCTCCATTGGACTTAATCGAAATTTTATCCGCATACAAGGACGTATGTGTCTTTTGGTAACGTAGTAAGCACTTACGCAATTCATTCGCATCAATAGGATGTAACAAATACCCAGACACCCCTCGTTGATAGGCGTCAAATGCTTGGTCTTTGGAATTACTTAGTACAATAATGGTAGGCAATACATCTAAAAATTCATGCAATTCACTTAACAAAGAAAGTTGGATAGCGTTTTCAGAGAGATTTGAAGCATCACTGATATTCATAAATACAACATCGGGCTTTAATTCCAATATTTTATTGATGCCTTCGGTTCGATTAGCACAGACTGCTACACACAAAAAAGCATCATGAACTTTTATCATTTCTAATGTAGGTTCAATGATTTGAGACCCATCTATTAGCACATAAGAAAATTGCATTTTTGTTTGCAATTTAAAACCTACACAAATTCAAATTTTACGGGAAACCGTAATATTTTAGATAAATTTTGAGTAGGTTTGAATGTTATTAGTCATAAAATAATCACACGATGAATATTCTTATTGTAGACGACCATCCTTTAATTGTAGATAGTTATGTAACACTATTATCTGCAATCGATTCCAACGAGAATACTAATTTTCACTTAGCCTACAATTGTAAACAAGCGTACGAAAAAATAAATGTTTTAAAGGCTAGTGATACACTATTAGATGTTGCTTTTATTGATGTAAACCTACCACCCTATGAGGAAATGAATTTGCGCTCTGGTGATGAAATAGGGAGTCTGGTTAAACAACGTTTTCCTGATTGTAGCCTTGTAATAATTTCCATGCACTGTGATCCAGTTTGGGTAAATCGAATTGCAAAAACACTCAATCCATTAGGATTCATTTCAAAAAATGATATTAATTATAAAAGCTTTCCCTCTATCATGGAAGCTATTACAAACAAAGAAACTTATTATACTGCTTCAATTCTAGAAGCGCAAAAAGAGTTTATAATTAAGAATATCCATTGGGATGAACATGATAGTAAAATAATTCAACTAATTGCCGACGGAGTTAAAACAAAAGACCTCACTAAATACATCCCACTATCTTTAAGTACCATAGAAAAGAGAAAAGCCAATCTCAAAAAGCAACTCATTTTTAAAGGAGGCACTGATGCTGAACTAATAGAACGTGTTAATAATTTAGGATTGTTTAGCAGTCCAGTAAGTTTGAGCAATTAATTACTCCCCTACTTCTCCTTTAATCTCACCAAAGAGTAAACTGTTCAACTGAATACATCAAACCAAGTTAGGATTTGTGTAGTTTTCTATGCTATTTTTTAATTGAAAGCCTTTCTTCTAATTAAAGCAATATAAAATTTCGGCTAGTTAAACTTTTACTCAAAGCTGTTTTTTGCAAATTCAATACATGTCCATTTGAATTATGAATTGAAATTAGGATTCCAGATGATATAATTCTTTATTGTTAATTCAATAAAAATGAAAAGTCGTTTTACTCTATCAGCCATAAAGAACTAAACCGTAAAAATAATCATGAAAAACCGTAAAATTTATTATTGAGATAAAACGATTTTTGTAAGTAATGAAAAAATGTTGCGTCATTTTAATACTATTAATAGGACTTAATATTATAATAAATTGATATTCGCATGTTTTTAAATTATAATTTGACGCAATGCATGTATTGGTGTGTTATGCAACATTTTAAAGAAGACACAACAAACTAATGAAATATATAAAAGAGTCATTTTCAAAATTTAAAAAAGATGTCCTTTCAAAGGTCTTTTATGACATAATGAAATATTTTTTCGGTACTGTCATTTTAGTGGCAATTTTGAAGTATACACCTATTGTAAATGAAAAACTTGAATTAGAAGTTTCACTAACTATATGGACAATTATTATACTATCATTAATTCTCACTGGAGTAAGTATTACAATTTCATTCGTACTTTTCAACAATAAATTCAAATCAATTCAAGCTAAAAGCCGAATTGATGAGTTAACTGGACTTAAAAATCATAAGGCGTTGGAAATAGACTTGGAAAATTTAGAGAAAAGCCGAGATAGTAAAGAAGAACCAGTCTCTATCATTTTATTTGATATTGACGATTTTAAAAAATTCAATGATGACAATAGCTATGAGATAGCAGACAAAATTCTTACGAAACTTGGAGGTCTTTTAGCAAAGGATAGTCGTATAACGGATGAAACATATAGGTATTTTATGAGAGGTGATGAATTTTTAATCATAGCTAGACAAACCTCGTTATCAAATGCACAAATTGCAGCAGAAAGGAAAAGAAAACTAATTGCGGACTCCTCATTTGAAATTGACGGAAGTAATTTTAAAGTCACAGTTTCTTGTGGTGTAACTGAATTTAATAATGGCGAACTAAAAACTAATGTCCTAGATAGAGCAAGTAAAGCTCTACAAAACGCCAAAAAGAAAACAAACAAAAATTGTACAGAAATAATAGTTTAACATATGGCAAAATATTCTGAGGATACATTTACGAGTTGGACCAAGCCTCCGAGCAAAAGTGTACAAACAAGACTTGAAACATCTGAAAGGATGGTTCGTGAGGCTATTAGCGAGGACAAAAAACTTAGCAAAGAATCTACTGAAACCTTTGGGCAAGGGTCTTATGCAAACGACACAAACGTAAGGCTAAACAGCGATATTGATATTAATGTTAGATACACTGGTGGATTTTACTATGACTTACCAATAGAAAAAACTAAAGAAGATTTCGGACTCACCACTCCCTCAAGTTATTCCTATTCTGAGTTCAAGGACGATGTTGAAACTGCGCTTGTAAATAAGTTTGGTCGTGACCAAGTAAAACGCAATGACAAATGCATAACAATTAAAGGAACCGCACAAAGAGTTCAAACGGACGTAGTTCCAACCTGGGATTATAGGCGTTATTCAGCAGACGGAAGTTATGTTTTGGGGTCAAAGTTTAAAGCAGATAGCGGAACTTGGATTGTGAATTTTCCAAAACAACATATTGAGAATGGAATTAAGAAAAACACAAATACACAGAGAAGATTTAAAAGATTAACTCGACTTCATCGAAAGTTGCGCTACAAAATGAAAGATGATGGAGTTTCTTTTAATGGAAATATCACGTCTTTTCTTCTAGAGTGTTTGGTTTGGAATGTTCCTAATCGAATAATGAATGATTACGATACTTGGACAGACAGATTGAAGCAGTCAATAATTTATATTCACGAACAAACTAAAGAAGAAAGCACCTGCAAAGAATGGGGTGAAGTTTCGGAATTACTTTATTTGTTTCATAGTGGTAGAAAATGGTCAAGAGCAGACGTAAACGAATATATGGTTCAACTTTGGAAATACTTAGAATTTTAGACTATGGTAAAACATAACATCAGAATTTTTGCTTTTGCAATCTTAGGACTTGCGTTTATTGTTTATGCGACAATTTTCCTATTAACTCAAAATCTCGACAGCATTGACTTTCACAAAGCAATTACACACGTTTCGACAACAATTTCTATTAATATAATTCTATGGATGATTTTTATTGCTTGGGGATGGAAGTTAAAAATATTTTATCCTTGGCTTGTTCCATTTCCAAACCTTTCTGGTGATTGGGAAGGAACAATAAAATCGAATTGGAAAGAAAAAAAACTTGAACCTATTCCGATTGAAGTTTCAATTACCCAAAACTTTTTCAATGTTCAAGTGCGCATTAAAACAAAAGAAAGTCGTAGTTACAGTATTGGTGCTTCGTTTGACATTGACAATGAGCGAGGCTTCCAACAGCTATTTTACACTTATCTAAACACCCCGAAAGCAGGGGTTAGAGAAAGAAGTGAAATTCATTATGGCTCGACAATTTTAAACTTTGATGGATTTAAGGTCACAAAAATGGATGGAGAATATTGGACAGATAGAGAAACGACTGGAGAAATCACATTGACCAAGAAAAACGTTGCATGACAGGCGGTTGGCTCAATGGCAGTTGATCTGGTTAGTTGAACATTCTACCTCGCATCAACTTTTGAGGTGTATTAACAGTTTTGTGCTCCGAAATCCGCCACTGCCACAAGCTACAAAACTTGAGCGACAAGGCATCAGAACAAGAGCTTAAATAAACCTATCGAATAGAATGAATATAGTATATATTATCGGAAACGGTTTTGATATGAACCTTAAATTGAATACCAATTACAAAAGTTTCTATAAGCATTATAAAACAATTGAAGCAAAAACAGAACTCATAAAGAATCTAAAAGAAGATATTTCAAGTGGAATAACGGATTGGTCAGATTTAGAACTTGCATTTGGAGCATATACTGTAAAGCTAGAAGATATAAAACAATTCGATGAAGTTTATGAAGATATAGTCGATAATTTAGGAGATTATTTGATTGCAGAAGAAAGTAAACTTGACACAAATAAAGTTGATTTACCGAAATTTATTGAAAATCTTGGATTACCAGAGCATACTCTTACCGATGAAGATATTCAAGAAATAAGAAGTTTCAAGCGACCATGGACAAATGTAGATTGGAAAATAAATATCATCACTCTAAACTATACAAGAGTTATTGAAAAAATTTTTGAAGATAGAACTTCAAATAGACCAATTGGTAGTCATCATCATCATCAAATTATTTTGAAAAACCTTCAACATATTCATGGTTTCACAGACAAAAGAACTATTTTAGGGGTCAATGATATCTCTCAAATTGCAAAAAAAGATTTCCATGAAAATGAAGAAATATTAGAAGCTCTAATAAAGACAAAATGTAATCGTGTACAACGTCATAATGTTGATAGAAAATGTGAAGCTTATATTTCTGAAGCAAATCTAATTTGCATTTTTGGTTCTTCTCTTGGCGATACAGATAACTATTGGTGGCAAGTAATCGGAGAACAATTAAAACGTGATGCTAGAATTATCATTTTTAAAAAAGGTGCTGAAATAAAAGAACGGTTCGGGCAGAAAAATGCAAGAACACGTAGAGAAGTTAAAAAAGTATTTCTAGATAAAACTAACTTATCAGAAGAAGAAAAGAAAAAATTTGAAAATAATATCTACGTTGGAGTGAATACTAAAATGTTTGATATATTAGTGTAAAATGTCCAGTTACTAACAGCGGTAACTTTTGGAGAAACAAATTGACCTTACTCAAAAAAAAAAGAGAAGCTATGGCTCCTCTTTTTTTTTAAACAAATTAACTTAAACCTTGATTATCAATGTAGTAACTTATGTACTTATGGCTATCACTAATTTTGATACACTACCAAATAGTATTTATTCAATTTCTATGAACTCATCATCAACATCTAAAAAAAGTTCTTGAATCGTATCTGAATAAAGTTTAAAAAAATCAAGAGATACATTATTGGTGATTTGTTCAGCTCTGTACAAGTCTCCATTTGCAATTTCAATACTTCCTGACTGATTAAAAGTTTGGAATACTTTTTCTATTTCTATATCCTTTGTCCTGTTTTTTACAACTACTTTCAAACTTTCAGAAATAAGTATTAAAAATTCACCATCCATAATGGTGGAATTTCTAATTTTTACTTTTCTTATTCCCAATCTTCTATCGTCATTTTTCCAACAGATCAACAAATGAGTTAAATCTTCTTTCATAAATATATTTTAGTTAAATTAAATTATTGAAAATAAAATTTATAAATTATTTATTCTTATAAACTTAGAATATCAAAACTAAACCGTCTTTACGAATATATTTTACGGTTTTTTGATATAAAAATTACGGCAATTAGAATAACTCATCTATGTAAGGTACTCAAAAAAAAAGAGAAGCCATAGCTTCTCTTTTTCCTTTTTAAATTAATAATACAATTGATTTTTAGTCCATTAACTAGCTTTTACAAGGCCATCACTAATTTTGATACATTACCCTTTTTGTCCTGTCGCACTATCTTAATTCTATTTATCCCACTTAATTTTTTTTTCACAAATAATTTTATTTTTTAAATCAAATATTTGAGCGTACCTATACTTACAAGAAATACCTGAACAAAAGGGAATTGTATTGATTATATAAAGCTTATTTTTAAATAAATAATATATTGAATTTTCATAATCTGGAAATTCAACATTTTCTATAGATAAACTCTCTTCTTTATTATACAAAGTCTTAATAGATAAGACATTTTTGTTTAATAAAAACTTTTTTATAACATTTTCTGAAATTGGTTTAATTGCTATAATATTAATTTTATCATATTTAATATAGCAGGAATCAACAGAATAACAGTCAATTTTAGGCTCTATTCTAAAACTCTTTTTTGTTTTTAAATAATTTTTCAAATAATCGATTTCCTTATAAGATTGAGCCTTTGCTAAACTTATAATACTAAATACTAATAAAAATAAAAATCTTTTCATATTCTAGTTTCCTAAGGGTTTTGTCATACTGTTTCCTGGATATTGAGCATCTCTCCAAGCGTCACTTAATTTGGAAAATATTGTTTTTCCTATAGCTCCTGTAGATTCATATTTATAGTCCCAAGAACCGAATTTTGTAGATCCATGTTTAATGTTATTTCCCAAATTATATATATCATGGCTTTTATCTGAAAATAAATATCCTGGAACATATCTTTCATTATGACCACCTCCAGATTTAAAATCTACCCCATCCCAAAAAAACGCTCCATTAGAGTAATCAGAAGTAGAAGTCAGTCCTAATATTAAACCTGCTCTAACTGTTAAACGTTTTGCATCTGCTTGTGAACCAGTTTCAAAATATCTATTTCTGTCTTTTTCTCTACTACCATAAACTCCCATTGGATATTTTGGTGACATTTGAGAAATCACATCAGTACCATATGCTTGAGCTCTATTTTCTAATACAGAAAATATACCCGCAACTTCTAATTTACTAGTTTTGGGACTTGATTCAGCATATAATGTCTGAGATGCAAATAAGAATTTAGAATGAGTAATACCTAAATCAGTTGAGTTTTTAGCCGATACTACTAATCCATCTTTATTTTTTTCAACAGAATCAGCATAATATACCTTATTATCATCATACTTATCTTTTCCTAACCAATTACCATTTTTATCATAATAGTCTCCAGGCGGTTCCGCAGCCATTCCTGTAGGATCAATAAAAAATATCGGATTATTATTCAAAAATGAATATGAAGAATACGAATAAAATTTCTCTGCTAATGGGTCTTGTGTTGGTGTTTTAACATAAGACGGGTCATACATCCTAGCTCCAAAATCATACACATTCAAATTCAGTTCATCCTGTAATTCTTTTCCGTTAAAAAGCAATTTTTCCGCAGGATTGTAGGTAGAAACTAAATTATTATACCCCTTGTGCATGAGCCCAAATGGATAGTAGTTGCTTTCCTCCAAAATTTTCAATGAACCTGTTGCGGTGTCTTGAGTATAACTCAATCGAGTATTTCCTAAATGGTCCGTGTAATTAAACACATAGCTGTAGGTGTTCGTTCCACTCACAGGAGTGTTTTTTACATAGCCTTCTGCAGTTGGAAAAAACTGCAATACCGTGTTTTGGTATTGGTAACCACCTAAATAATCAGTCGTGGTTACTGTTGCATTCTCCGTTACTACTTTCTGTACTTTCTGTCCACTAGCAATGTAAAAGTACACAATATTTCCAGTTGGGAAAAATATTTTAGTAGGCAGGTTCAAGTGGTTATACACAATACCAGTAATATTCTTGTTTTTATCCACAGTCATATTACCGTTAGCATCATACGCATAGTCATCCCCTGTGGTGATGCCGTCTTTAAAACCACTGGTGTTATTCGAGTTATCAGCAACGCTTAAAAGTTTGTTTGAGTTGGTAGCATAACCATACTGCAAATAGTCAATTTGTATTGGTAAATACTGTTCGTCTCGATCTCCGTAACGGCTTAAATTCATAATATTACCATTCTTATCATAACTCAAGTTCTCGTTATACATACCAGTCACCTGTCCTGATTTTTGATAGGTAGCGTCTTTCAAACGGTTCAAATTATCGTATTTGTAACCATAGTTCCTCACAAATCCACCATCGGTAGCGGTACTCCAAAACGTCTCGGCTATATTCCCATTGTAAAGTTTATCAGCAGCACTCATCTCATCTTCTTAACCCATACTGTCCCGCTATTCGCTATATCCCCTAGCGGGGGATGCCGCTGCTGTCGGGGCTAGAATACACTTCTATTTTTTCAGTACTCAGAAAAAAGAGGAGCTGAAGCTCCTCTTTTTGAATAATCTAGGTTCTGGTTAAGCATAAGCTGCCAAAATCCAAGTAACTCCATTACCACCATAAGGAGGCATTCTATTACCTTTAGCAATTGGAGCTGTTGTTGAAGGAACTCCAACAACTCTCCAAACACCGCTCTCTGGACAAGTTTGTCCTGTACTAGCTGTAGTACCAATTGGATAACGCATGATTTTTACGTTTAAACTTTCTCCAGTTTTAGAAACCGAGTGGAGAATTAACCCGATAAGGAAATTTGTTTTATCAGATTTAGAACGTAAATTAGTTAAGTCACGAAGATTATATGTAATCTGTTGGGGTCAAGTAAATTTCCTAAACGAAAACTCGACCTTTTTTGTATAATAAATTAACTTAAACATTGATTATCAATATAGTAACTTAATTATTTGGAGTCATCTCTAACTTTGATACAATGCCAAATAGTATTTATTCAATATCGACGAACTCATCTTCAACATCTAAAAAAAGTTCTTGAATCGTATCTGAATAAGGTTTAAAAAAATCAAGTGAAACATTATTGGCGATTTGTTCAGCTCTGTACAAGTCTCCATTTGCAATTTCAATACCTTCTGACTGATTAAAAGTTTGGAATACTTTTTCTATTTCTATATCCTTTGTCCTGTTTATTACAACTACTTTCAAACTTTCAGAAATAAGTATTAAAAATTCACCAACCATAAAGCTGGAATTTCTAATTTTTACTTTTCTTATCCCCAATTTTCTTTCGTCATTTTTCCAATAGGTCAACAAATGAGTTAAATCTTTCATAAATATATTTTAGTTAAATTATTGAAAATAAAAACTTATAAATTATTTATTCTTTTCAACTTATAATATCAAAACTAAACCGTCTATATGATTATATTTTACGGTTTTTTGATATAATAATTACGGCAATTAGAATACCGCATCTATTTTCAGTACTCAAAAAAAAAAGAGAAGCCATAGCTTCTCTTTTTCCTTTTTAAAGTAACAATATAATTGATTTTCAGTTAATTAACTAGCTTTTACACCACTACCACTAATTTTGATACATTACCAAAAAAGAGTTTTGTTACAAAGTTAAACTAGTGTATTTAAAGATTTTTCTAAATCATCTAAAAAATCTTGCACTTTAAAATCTACTAGTTTCTTATCATTAAGGATTATTCTTGATTGATTGATTA
Source organism: Flavobacterium ammoniigenes (assembly GCF_020886055.1). NCBI lineage: Bacteria > Pseudomonadati > Bacteroidota > Flavobacteriia > Flavobacteriales > Flavobacteriaceae > Flavobacterium > Flavobacterium ammoniigenes. The sequence goes on from NZ_AP025184.1 coordinate 1,912,939, forward strand.
ATTCATTATATAATATTCTGATTTTATTCTCTGTATTAGACTTAAAAACTTCTTCAAAATCAAGTTTTATTTCATATTCAATTGCTAGTTCTTTTTTTAATATTTTTAAAGGTCTTGCCATAAAATAAGGTTCAAAACCTTTCGACACACATATAAAACCAACATATATTTTTTTTACTTTTAACGAATACTCTTTTTTTGCAAAGCTTTCATTTAAAATTTTTGTTAAACTATCCGTTATTAATGATGTTTCTTCAAAATCAAATTCTCTTGAAAATTGTGTACCTATATTAAATTCCATAGTCTATCTAAATATTTTATTTCCTGGTGGCAAACTACCATTCATTAAAGTGTAACCATATATCATAATTTTCTCCTGTACTTTTGTTTCCACTTGATTTCCAAAAAATATTGGAACCATTGAAACTCCACCAGGAACCATAGAGTTTAATGTTGATTGTGAATATCTACTCATACCGCTTGATGTTTCTCCATACTTCCAAACATCCCCAGCATTTAAGTGTACAACATTCCCTCTTACATCAACGTATTCACCTGTTCTGTTAATTCTTAACTCATAAGTAAACCCTGATGGTTTCATTGTTTTTTCTAGCAATTTTTTTAATTCAATTGCTTGTTTAGCTAATAAAACTCTATTGTCATAAACCCAAGTACCAGCTTCAACACTCCATACAACAGGTAATAATACATCATCTACAACACCTACTACAGTAGCATCATCAGCAACCAAAACAGCCGATGAAGCTGTAGCATACTTTAATGAACTATTATTATATTCTGCTTTTTTAGTATCTTCTTTCTTTCCTTTTTTCTTTTTCTTATCATCATCTCCGCCACCTTCTCCTGTATCTGCACTTTCTCCATTATTTCCTGAAAAAGTACCATCATTATTATTTGTCCAAGTAGTGTCGTTTCCTGATTTATTCCATAAGTCATCTATAAAAGATTGTGACAACATCCCATCAGGATCAATAAAATAAACAGGATTGTTATAAGCATAATTATAAGGAGACCATCTACGGGACATTTCCGCTAGCGGATCCATATTCATCCAACGTCCTAAAGCTGGGTCGTAATTCCTTGCTCCGTAGTCATATTGATTTAATCCGAGTTCATCTTGGTATTCTTTGGAGTTATAACGATACTTAAACTCTGGTTGGAAATTATCTACATTATAACTGTTATGCTTTAATCCAAAAGGATAATAGTTATTTTCTTCAAGAATTTTCAATGAACCTGTTGTGGCGTCTTTAGTATAACTCAATCTCACATTACCCAAGTGGTCAGTGTAGTTGAACACATAACTATATGTATTAGTTCCACTTACAGGAGTACTTTTTACATAACCCTCTGCCGTTGGAAAAAACTGCAAACTAGTATTACTGTACTGGTAACCTCCTAAATAATCCGTTGTAGTTACAGTTGTATTTTCTGTAACTACCTTTTGTACTTTTTGACCACTAGCGTTGTAAAAATACACAATATTTCCAGTTGGAAAAATTATTTTAGTCGGTAGGTTCAAGTGGTTATAAGTAATAGCAGTGATATTCTTGTTTTTGTCCACCGTCATATTGCCATTGGCATCATACACATAGTCATCCCCTGTGGTGATGCCGTCTTTAAAACCACTGGTATTATTCGAGTTATCAGCAACGCTTAAAAGTTTGTTTGAGTTGGTAGCATAACCATACTGCAAATAGTCAATTTGTATTGGTAAATACTGTTCGTCTCGATCTCCGTAACGGCTTAAATTCATAATATTACCATTCTTATCATAACTCAAGTTCTCGTTATACATACCAGTCACCTGCCCAGATTTTTGATAGGTAGCGTCTTTCAAACGGTTCAAATTGTCGTATTTATAACCATAGTTCCTCACAAAACCACCATCGGTAGCGGTGCTCCAAAACGTCTCGGCAATATTGCCATTATAGAGTTTGTTTGCTGCATTTACGTTTCCATCTACGGTATTATAATTGATTTTAAAGCCAAACAAATCAGCAGGATCTGTGCCTTGTTGCAAATTACCTATCTCATTGATTTTAGTCAGCCAGCCTCTAATGTTGTAGCTATAATCTACTTTTTGAAGTGGCAAGGCACTGGTATTCCCTACTTTCTTACTAGTCAATTTACCCAGTTCGTCATAGGTATTCTCCGCTAACAGTTGTTCTGCTCCTCCATTAATCTGGTGGGTATGGGTCGGTAATCGGTTTTGGGCTGAGTACGTAAAGGCTTCTTTAACTGTTAATTCAGCATCATAGCCAGTACGCTTGTGCTTTTGCACCGTGTACTGCAACTGTCCAGAAAAAGCATCCAGTTTACTATCGGTATAGGTATATCCTCCTAAATAATTGTTGGTGTAACTACGTATTGGTCGGTATTTGTAATCGTACAAAGTATAACTCGTTTCAGCTTTAACCTCAGTAGTAGTAGTTGGCACACGCATCCATGAACCTGTAGAAAGTCCCTTGGTTGCGGTGGCTACGGTTTGGTTAGCTACACAATTGTTAGGTTTTTAGTAGCACACATTTTATCTTCTTAACCCATACTGTCCCGCTATTCGCTATATCCCCTAGCGGGGGATGCCGCTGCTATCGGGGCTAGAATACCCGTTTATTTTTCAGTACAAAAAAAGCAACCGTAGTTGCTCTTTTAAAATTGTTTTTAATTAATTTTTATTTCTAGGCACGAGCGAGACGCTCGCGCCAGCTGGGGGGATTATCAAAATAATAGCTTAATCATTTTAAGCCATCACTAATATTGATACATTTCCCACTTTACCTTACCAAATTTTTAATTATTTTTATTTCTGTAGTATTAATATTACACAAGTCTATATCAACCATACGAACTTTAAACCCTATTTCATTAATTTTTAAATAGTTTGTAAATATCATTTTTTCTTTACTTATATCCGCTTTCTTATTAAAGCTTAAATATATCAAGGCTATTCCATATTTTTCTTTGTCAAAAAGAATTCTTTTATCTGTAACTAATTTAGACCATAAATTAGAATTATTATTTTCTCTTATTACTATACCGTTATTCAAATCTTCGTTTGAAACAGCATCAATATCAAATTTTTCTAAATCTACATTACAAATTGGATAAAATTCAATGTATCTTAAAGATCCTGAACTACTATTATTAAATTTAACTATTCCATAACCTGTGTAACTTATATTATTTGAATATTTAATTATACATTCATTTTTCTTTTTTTCACAACTTATATGAAAAGCGGCAAATAAAATTAAAAAAAATAGTTTTTTCATGGTTTTGTTTTTAATGATTTATCAACTGTCATTGTTCCAATAATTCTATTTGTTGAAACATTTGTTTTTGCTCTTGACATTGCATGCTGTATCCATGTTTTGTATTGATTAACATTTAAATTAGTTGAATTGCGATTACCCATTACATTATTTTCATAGCCTTCGTGAGGTACCGCAAATCTTAAATCTTCAGGAATCCATTTCTTATTTCTATTATCATCATATCTATCACTCAGTCCTAAAAGATGCATAGACTCATGAAATACTGTATTATTGTTTGTGCCACTATCATATATGGTCCCAGTTTTTCCAGCTAGAAATCTAGTTTTTTTACCTTCACTACTAATTTCTAAACTATTAACGTGCGAAATATTATTGTCTTCTGCGGCTGAATCAAAAGTTAATAAATTTTCACCTTGTTTTAAGTCTTTCTCTTTTTTGGTACTATCATATTTATAGTTTACACCTATACTTACAGAAATTCCATTGATTGTTTTTGTTTTGAGATTATCATTGGCAAATTTATTTAATTCACCTGCTCTTATATTACTAGCTCCATCTCCTTTTATATAAACAGTAGCACTAATTTTTATACCTGTTATGTTTCCATCTTTATCTCTGATAAAATCAATAAGATAATCTTTTCCATCAAAATCTGAAAACCCTAAAGGGTCATTATTTACATAGGCATACGGAGTTTCACTAATAAATTTTTCAGCCAATGGGTCAATATTCATCCAACGTCCTAATGCTGGGTCATAATTCCTAGCCCCATAATCATATTGGTTCAACCCCAGCTCGTCTTGCAGTTCCTTTCCATTGTATTGGTACTTGTACTCTGGTTGGTAATTATCTACATTATAACTATTATGCTTCAACCCAAATGGATAGTAGTTACTTTCTTCAAGAATTTTCAATGAACCTGTTGTCGTGTCTTTAGCATAACTCAATCGAGTATTCCCTAAATGGTCTGTGTAATTAAACACATAGCTGTAGGTGTTTATTCCGCTAACAGGAGTGTTTTTCACATAGCCTTCCGCCGTTGGAAAAAACTGTAACACTGCATTTTTATACTGGTAACCTCCTAAATAATCCGTTGTAGTTACCGTTGTGTTTTCTGTAACTACCTTTTGTACTTTTTGCCCACTAGCGTTGTAAAAATACACAATATTTCCAGTTGGAAAAATTATTTTAGTAGGCAGGTTCAAGTGGTTATACACAATACCTGTAATATTCTTGTTTTTGTCCACGGTCATATTACCGTTAGCATCATATACATAATCATCTCCTGTCGTGTTGCCATCTTTAAAACCACTGGTGTTATTAGTCGCATCCGTTACACTTTTGAGTTGGTTACTGTTAGTTCCATAGTTGTACCCTAAATTATCAATTTGTATGGGTAAATACTGTTCGTCTCGGTCGCCATAACGGCTTAAATTCATAATATTACCATTCTTATCATAACTCAGGTTTTCGTTATACATACCAGTCAATTGCCCTGATTTTTGGTAGTTCGCCTCTTTCAAACGGTTCAAATTATCGTATTTGTAACCATAGTTCCTCACAAATCCCCCATCGGTAGCGGTGCTCCAAAACGTTTCTGCAATATTCCCATTATAGAGTTTCCCAGCAGCACCCATCCCGTCTTCTCAACCCGTACTGTCCCGCTATTCGCTATATCACCTAGCGGGGGATGCCGCTACTATCGGGGCTAGAATACCTATTTATTTTTCAGTACAAAAAAAGCAACCGAAGTTGCTCATTTTAAATTAGATTTTCATCACTAATTTTGATAGATTACTTCGCTAGATACTCACATACCACACGAAAGGATTCGTGCGGGAGCGGGGGGATTTATAACTCCATCACTAACTTTGATACACTACCTGATTAATTTTGAAATATCTTTACAATCATGACCGCACATATAAAATATAGGGGTAAAATCCCGATAGAACTTAAAAAATAGGCTACAAAGAGCTTCCCATTATGATATTTGTACTTTGATACCAGTTGGTTATATTTCTCTTTATAAAAAATTAAAAAATAATTTAGTGTTAAAAAGGGTAACAAGTACGATATGAAAAAACTAAAAAAGGCATCTATTTTGGTTCCGGTAAAAATATCAATGGGAATAATGAAAATTTTTTCAGTTATACCTAAATCACTAAATACAAACAAAAGAAAAACTAAATTCAATGCCATAGATATTGACATAAATACCATTGTAAATACTTTCCAATTGTTTAGATTTTCTGGTTTTGACTGGGCTTTTAAAATACAATCGACCCATATTTTATAATAAATTTTCATCATTTTTTATTTTCTTGAACTGCATCATAAATCATTGTTGCTCCACCATATATCAATACACCAGCTCCAATAGTCCAACCTACAGGGTTTGATATTAATCCAAAGTAAGCTAATCCTGTCGCTCCCAAACCAATAGCTCCAACTCCAGCATCATAAACATCTCTGTGTTTTGCAACTTCAGACCAGCCACCTAAATTATGTTCATTAATCACTTTACCAACGGAATACCCTGTTGTAACGATACTTCCTGCTACTCCCAATCCTTTAGCAACTTTAAGGTAATTTTGTGCACCTTTACTAAGTTCACTAAGTTTTCCTGCTTCTGCTATCAGGTTTGTTTTTATATCGTTTCCTAAACCAACGGATCCTAATGTGTTATTTAACCCTGTATTTATTCCCTCGTTTATTTTAAAGTCCGCATAAGAACCCGAATTTGCTTTATGTGTGGTTATGGAAACTTCTTGCAGATGGTGGGTTCCTCCAGCATCGGTAAAGGCTTCTCCGTTAGTACCAAAGGTTTTAAATCCGTTGTCGTTTGAGAGGCGGTTCATTAGTCGCTCGTAGCCACCGCCACCTCTGTCAAACCTTCTTTGCAGTCTGTTAAATTCTCGTTGGGTTACTTTCATAGACACATCATCGTGTCCGTCGTTTATGGTATGTGTCTTGCCGTTAACCTCATAGTCGGTTAAGCCTGTTGGGTCAACTCTGTTAATCGGGTTATTGCTTACAAAATGGTACGGTGTTTTGTTTGGAGCAAGTTCCGCCAAAGGGTCAACATTCATCCAACTTCCGAGTGCAGGGTCATAATTCCTAGCCCCATAATCATATTGGTTCAACCCCAGCTCGACTTGCAGTTCCTTGCCATTGTATTGGTACTTATAATCCTGTTGAAAATTATCTAAATTATAACTATTGTGCTTTAATCCAAAAGGATAGTAATTGCTTTCTTCAAGAATTTTCAATGAACCTGTTGTGGTATCTTTAGTATAACTCAATCGAGTATTCCCTAAATGATCCGTGTAATTAAACACATAGCTGTAGGTGTTCGTTCCACTCAAAGGAGTGTTTTTCACATAACCTTCTGCCGTTGGGAAGTATTGCAATACCGTGTTTTGGTATTGGTAACCCCCTAAATAATCAGTCGTGGTTACTGTTGCATTCTCCGTTACTACCTTCTGCACCTTTTGCCCACTAGCGTTGTAAAAATACACAATATTTCCAGTTGGGAAAATTATTTTAGTCGGCAGGTTCAAATGGTTATAAGTAATAGCGGTAATATTTTTGTTTTTATCCACCGTCATATTACCATTGGCATCATAGACATAATCATCTCCTGTGGTGTTACCATCCTTGAACCCGCTGGTATTATTAGTCGCATCCGTTACACTTTTCAATTGGTTACTGTTAGTTCCATAGTTGTACCCTAAATTGTCAATTTGGATAGGCAAATACTGCTCGTCTCGGTCGCCATTACGGCTTAAATTCATAATATTACCATTCTTATCATAACTCAGGTTTTCGTTATACATACCAGTCAATTGCCCTGATTTTTGGTAGTTCGCCTCTTTCAAACGGTTCAAATTGTCGTATTTATAGCCGTAGTTCCTCACAAAACCACCATCGGTAGCGGTGCTCCAAAATGTCTCGGCTATGTTTCCATTGTACAATTTATTTGCCGCATTTACGTTTCCATCTACCGTATTGTAATTTAGCTTAAACGAGAACAAATCCGCTGGGTCAGTTCCTACATTTAAGTTAGCGACAGAATTAATTGCTGTCATCCAGCCTCTAATGTTATAGCTATAATCCACTTTTTGCAGTGGTGTAGCACTGGTATTCCCTACTTTTTTACTTATCAATTGTCCTAGCTCATCATAGGTATTATCCGCTAATAATTGCTCGGCTCCTCCGTTAATTTGGTGGGTATGTTGAATCAATCTATCTTGGGCTGTATAGGCAAAAGTGTCTTTAACGACCAACTCACTATCGCCAGTTGTTCTTTTGTGTTTTTGTATCGTGTACTGCAACTGTCCAGAGAAAACATCCAGTTTACTATCGGTATAGGTATACCCTCCTAAATAATTGGTGGTGTAACTACGTATTGGTCGGTATTTGTAATCGTACAAGACATAATTTATTTCTGCTTTAACCTCAGCGGTAGTAGTCGGCACACGCATCCAAGAACCTGTCGCAAGTCCTTTAGTTGCGGTGGTTACGGTTTGCCCTTCTACGTTAGTTGCTGTACTTACATTCGGTATTGCATAATTATCATAATAATTCACGCTAAGGAGCTTAAAACTTGTGGGTGCCACGTTGTTACTATAATTCACCGCTATAGCATCTATACTACTTGAAGCTTGCTTATTCTCATTGATAGTGGTAGCGTTATTTTGAGCTTGCTGCATCGTGCCTCGGGTACTACTAGTTGCAGGGCTATTCAACCAACCCGTATAGACCACTCTATTAAACGCATCATATTTGGTGATCAACCAACCTGAAGTGGTCAGATCACTAAAAGGCGAGAATGCGGGCCCTGTTGCTACTACTCTATCGAGTTTGTCATACACCATATATTCCCACTGCTTACCCGGTAGTTTTTTGGCCACTAATCGGTTGCGGTAGTCGTATTGGTATTGGTAGCACAACTCGTCCAGTACTGATGAACCGGTATCGCCTTCGGCTTTAGGTGGCAATACATAAGTCAAATTACCATACACATCGTATACATAGTAGGTATCATGAGCCACACCGCTGTCATAATTACGTTTTAGTACAACACGACCTTCTTTATCTTTAAATTCTTCAATTGGATTGTTGTTCTCGTCGGTAGTCACCGTTTTGTACAATACATTAGCGGCATACGAGCCAATTGCGGTAATGCTAGGCACATAGTCTGCGGTCAAAATCACATCAAAGCGTTTCACCTCATCCGCAGTATTGGTTTGGTAGTCCAATTTAATCTCGTGTCCTTGACCTACAGCCCAATCATTACCCGGTGCCGCTTGTTTCAATACTCTACTAAGTGGCGAAGATTCCAAGACTTTCTCAGAAAACGGGTTAGCCGTATTCTCATAGCTTGACGTATTGTAAAAGGACAACGTATTACTTTGAGAATTACTATCAAATGCCATATTTCGGTTACTACCCACAAAAGGCAAATATTCCTTAGTTTGTCTTCCAAAACTGTCGTATTCGGTATGGGTTACAATATCCTTTCCTGTATTAGACTGTTGGTTAGCAATTTGTTGAATGGGTCTACCTAGTCCATCAAAATAAGTAATACCCACTTTAGCTTGTGCTGGTGTTGGAGAAGCTATAGAATTGGCACTAGCCACTTTATAGGCTCTGGTAATAATGAAGTTTTTATCCTGGGCAGGATTAGCAAGCCCGCCACAATCACTACTAGTTCCTGGAACCAACGGGCAATTATCGGTAGCATCCAAAACATATCCCTCTGGCGCAGAACACTGTGTTACAAAACTAGACGCAGCCCCTAGTCCATCGCCATCCACATCGGCATACCACTTAGTGTTGGGATTAATTGTATTTTTAGTATCGTCACAATCCGTGCTATTAGTTACATATCCTGTTGGTTGCACACTATAGTATAAGGTAATACTAGCATTCCCAAAACCATCCCCATCAGCGTCGCTATAAAAAGTTTGCGGCGCAATATTGGTAATGTTCACTGTACTATCATCATAATCACTGGAGTTAGTAACATAACCTACTGGCTTAACGCTATAATACACCGTTACCGTTGGACTTCCAAAGGTATCTCCATCGACATCACGATAAAAAGTAGAAGGAGCTATATTGGTAATGTTTACCGTTGTATCGTCATAATCATTGGAGTTACGCACATATCCTGTTGGCTGGGTACAAGATGCAGTGCTTATTGCCGAAGTTCCGTAGCCGTCACCATCAGCATCACGATACCAAACGGTGGTAGGATTCAATGAAGCATCTGAATCATTGCAATCGGTATTGTTGGTTACATAACCCGATGGTTTTACGCTATAATATACGCTTACTGTAGCACTTCCATAAGTATCACTATCGGCATCTCTGTAAAACGTAGAAGGTGCTATATTAGTAATGTTTATCGTAGTATCGTCATAATCATTGGAGTTGCGTACATAACCTGTTGGCTGGTTACAAGATGCAGTGCTACTTACTGAACTTCCGTAACCGTCATTATCAGCATCACGGTACCATAGTGTATTAGGATTTAATGATGCATCTGAATCGTTGCAATCAGTACTATTGGTTACATAACCTGTTGGTTTTACACTATAAAACACCGTTACTGTTGAACTTCCAAAAGTATCATTATCGGCATCACGGTAAAATGTTTGAGGAGCGATATTGGTGATATTTACCGTTGTGTCATTGTAGTCACTCGAGTTACGTACGTACTCCGCAGGCTGAGTACATGATGATGTGCTTGTGGCTGAAGTTCCATAACCGTCTCCGTCGGCATCCCGATACCAAAGCGTATTTGGATTCAAACTTACATCACTATCATTACAATCGGTATTATTGGTTACATACCCTGTTGGTCGTACACTATAATAAACGGTAACTGATGGGTTTCCAAAACTATCTCCATCGGCATCCCTGTAAAAAGTAGAAGGAGCGATATTGGTAATGTTTACAGTAGTGTCATTGTAATCACTGGAGTTACGTACATACCCTGTAGGCTGGGTACAACTCAATACCGGAGCTCCTCCAGAGCCATAACCATCGCCATCATTATCTCTAAACCAAGGGGTGTTTGGGTTTAGTGTAGCATCACCATCATTACAATCGGAACTATTAGTTACATATCCTGAAAGCAATACGCTATAATATACTGTAACTGTTGGACTTCCAAAACCATCATTATCTGCATCACGGTAAAAAGTAGCAGGCGCAATATTAGTAATGTTGGTTGTGCCATCATTATAATCGCTTGAGTTACGCACATACCCAGTTGGCTGGGTACATGAAGCGGTAGTTGTTGCTGAAGTTCCGTAGCCGTCACCATCTGCATCACGGTACCAAACCGTGTTGGGATTTAAACTCACATCACCATCATTACAATCCGAACTATTAGTTACATAACCCGTGGGTTTAACACTATAATATACGGTAATAGTTGCACTACCATATCCATCACCATCAGCATCACGATAAAAAGTTTGAGGTGCAATGTTGGTAATGTTTATAGTTCCATCATTGTAATCACTTGAATTACGAACATAACCTGAAGGTTGCGAACAAGATGCTGTAGTTAGACTACTCGTGCCATAGCCATCTCCGTCGGCATCTCGGTACCAAACTGTAGCAGGATTTAGTGAATTATCATAATCATTACAGTCTCCACTATTTCTTGAATAGCCAGATGGTTGTAAACAGCTAAATACCGGAGCTCCTCCTAAACCATAACCATCCCCATCGTTATCTCTAAACCAGGCAGTATTCGGTTTCATAGTACTATCCCCATCGTTACAATCTGAATTATTAGTCACATAACCTGAAGGTTGGTAACTATAATAAACGGTCACACTTGGGCTCCCATACCCATCGCCATCGGCATCCCTATAAAAGGTTTGTGGAGCAATATTAGTAATAGTAGTAGTACCATCATTATAATCATTGGAGTTACGCACATAACCTGAGGGCTGATTACAAGATGCAGTGGTAATGGAGCTTGTTCCATAACCATCACCATCGGCATCACGATACCATATTGTTGTGGGATTTAAACTTGCATCTCCATCATTACAATCGGCATAGTTGGTTACATATCCACCAGGTATAATGCTATAATATACCGTTATTGTTGAACTCCCATAGCCGTCACCATCCGCATCACGATAAAAAGTTTGAGGAGGTATATTGGTAATATTTGAATTTGAATCATTTAAATCACTTGTATTATTTACATATCCAGCAGGTTTTGTACATCCCGTAGTTGAACTTCCTACCGAACCATATCCATCACCATCCGCATCAAGATACCAGACAGTAGTAGGATTAACCGATGCGTCAGCATCATTACAATCCAAATTATTAGTAACTTTTCCAGGAGCAATGGTGTTACATAAAACAGCAACACTTCCATATCCATCACCATCATTATCATAGTAAAGAACAGTAGTTGCGGGTATATTTGTAACGCATGGGTCATTATCATTCAAATCACTTGAATTATAAACGTATCCCGAAATAGGATATGAACCTATGTAGACAATATATCTATTTCCATAACCATCCTTATCAGCATCTCTATACCATCTGGTTTGAGAATAACCTGAAATCGTTATTGCAAGTAAAACGATTGTATAAATGTATTTTTTCATATGAAACATCTTAGTTTTTATAGTGGTATTCATTTTCAGAGATGATATTCCCTTGTGCATCTTTCACATTTTTTAACCTACCCAATCCATCATAATTGTAATATACTGTTTGTCCTTTAGGATCAGTAATACTCGATACTCCAACCAATGGAATATGAGTATAGGTGGTGACCATCGCATTAGGCAGCCCTAGTCTTAAAGCATTTATTGCGGTCAGATTAGACTCGTTAACAGCATTTAGGTCACTAACCCCCAAAGCGTTTTTCAACTGAGTAGTTGTGGTGTTTTCAATCTTGGCGATTGGTTGCATTTTGTTATAGCCCCAAAGGATAGTCACCGGAGCACCTCCCTCCGGTGTATACTGCATTAGATTACCCGAACTATCATAGCTGTCATAGGTGAGTTTCTTTTCAAGATTTCCTATATTGGCTATCGTTGGAAATGAATTTGGAAACTTAGCACTATAGGTACTCTTGGGCAATACTAAATTAGAAGTAGAAGCATCCTTGGCATAACTCATTTTTTGTTCGGATAATTTAACCGTTCCATTATAATTCTCTGTACGTATTGGATTTGCTTTACGATTTTGACTAATTAATTCTGACATCAATGGTTCAGTAGCCAAATCGTTGGGATAGTACATTTTAGAGATAAGCTGTTCCCCTTTACTATTGGCAGTAATTATTTTAGTAGGCTGATAATGATTGAATCCAGTATATTCATAGTTTTTGGTTACAGTAACATCCTGACCCTTTAAAGAAGTAGTCTCTGTCTCTGTTTTTAATGTTTTAGTTTGACCTTGGAGGGTGTATACATTAAAGAGTATAACATAACCACCTTGCCCAAAATATACCGAAGGAACCACTCCTTTTACCGTGGTGTTAGAGCCAATGTAGTTATATTCAAATTCACTTTTCTGAACTGTTTGTCCAGTTGTATTAAGTGTTAATACGCTTTGTTTCTCCCCAGCTAATAATGATTGTGATTTAGGAAGGGGTGGAATACCATAATCTGAGTTAAAGCTATTAAGTTCAAAATACCCTTTGTAGCGGTTGAAAAAATGTTTAGTAGTTCCATTCCCATCCGTTTGATTTACTTCTGCATAAGAAATAGTAGGTCCCATAAAATTGATGTCTAAGGGATCAAACCCAGTAGAAAAAGTGTAATATGACCCCTTATCAAATCCAATTGAATAGGAATTATTAACTAATGTTTGATTAAAAATAACTGCATTTTGTGGAACAATACTATAGTAGTTAGGTAAATAAGCATTGCTATTTACATCCCATTGGGTTGGATAAAACAGCTTAGGGTTGCTTACAATTTTTGGTTGAGCATAGGTATAATTAGTTTCTTTAATCACCGAACTTTCATCCTCTTTATGTACTATTTTTTTAATTCGCAATCCACCTACATCATAAATAGGTATTATAGGAACTCTATCTATCTTGGCACTACAGATATTACACATAAAATTCATTCCATTTGTACCTCCATAACCTTGTGCGATTAATTGGTATTGTCTTCCGTTAACAAGAAGTGCTTTATCAATAGGTAAGGAAATAGTTTTAGAAGTAGTTGCTCCCTGATACAAAATAGCAGCTATCTCAGTGTTAGTTACCATATCAACAAGTGATGCGGCTTTCAAGGTACTTGATGGAGAACAGCCAGCAGAACCCATAGGATTATAATTTAAGTTTGCAGTGAGTAAAAGTGTTTCTGTATCACTGGCGACATAGGTAAACAATGAAGATTTGATTCCATCGGTGGATTGTGTAGATGAAATACTAGGTACAAGTGCGGATGAATTATTCACATCATAATACACATCTACAGCCACATCAGATTTATGAGATTCGTACTGAAAATTCACAGACCCTTTGGTAGGATAAATTATTTGCTCCAATATACCCGCCATAGCAAAACTCAAATCCACCTTTCTATCAGCATATAAAGATGCATTCAAAGTAATCCCAGCTGGTGGGAAAAGAGATGGGTTTTGTGTCTTTCCATTGTAATACCCCCATTTGTCTTGAGCAAAAGAAAGTTTACTTGGTAAAGAAGTGGAATTATAGAAAAAGGTATAGGGTTTAGTCAACTGCTCATTGGCATTCATTTCAGTAATCCCTGTAAGTTGTAATCGTTTGATATCAGTTGCTCCTTTACTACCAGTGGTAATTGCACTTTGCAGGGTAGTGTAACTGAATTTAATTTTTTTAATGATTTCTGACGCCTGTGTTACGGGATTCACCACAGTGATTTGAATCTCGTCCAATCGCTTAGGCGTCACTCCAAACTCAGGGGTTAAATCATCTCTATTGCTGTAAATAAAATTAATTTGAGTAGTGCCCGCTTTAATTTTGCTGATTAATTTGGAAATAACATGACTCTGAGAAGTTGTATTTGCAGGATTCTCAGCCAGAGTAGCATATTGGCTTTCCGCTGTTATATCGCAATTGGTACTGGGTAACATATTTGGTAAACACAAAAAAGAGCTTTGCACTATTGGTTTGCTTATAGTCGTATGAGTATAATTATTATCCACATACTCTAATTGAATTTTGTTGGCACTGGTATAATTGGATATTTCAGTCAAAAACCAAGAGTTGATAATGAAATTATTCGCAAACGCTATTTCATCTATGGATTGGTTACTATAATTTTTCTCAACTGCATTGTTCGCCCCAAATTCAGTACCTGTATCCAATCCAAATTTATATTTAGTACCTTTTGGAGAAGTAACCATCCAAGTTTTAAAGTAGCTCGGTACATACTCTTCTTGAATTATAAAATCTGTGTTTTCAAGATAGACTACTTTTCTTTGGTCATTAAAAACAAATTTGCTTCCTCCCTCTGGAGTACTGAAGTAAAACAAATCGGGTTGGGAATCTTTCTTACCTGCATTGACATCTTCTAACCACCAATTGAATTGTAAATACCGGCTATTCTCAACATTTGAATAAGTACTTAGTTCAGTATCCAATTTGGATAAACCATAATCTTTGTAGTAGCCATTCACCATAATGGAACTCTTTGGATAACCTACCGACCCTTCATCTGGTGCACCTTTAGTATTACGACTCACAACTCCTCCTACATTCAAACTCCAATTTTGTCCCACTGAAGAAGCTATAGATTCTACTTTTACTCCTGAAGCATCGTATTCTAATGAAATGGGTAGTGTCAAACCACCATATTCTAAAGTATAGATAGGAATGGATACTTGTGGTGTTCCAGAGACTAAGTTGACAGGCATATTCATGTACTGCTCAAACTTATTCACCTCAGGAGATTTTACTTGAGGTCGTAAATCGGTATTCACTTGTGAACTACATAATGTAGTGGCAAATAGAATATTCAAAAATATAAGTAGGTTACATTGCTTTTTCATATACACTTAGTCTTTTCTCGTTTTTTTAATCACTTTAATTCCCTCACTTTTCACATTGGTCTTAATATTGACTATATAAATACCTTCGGGATACATACTCATATCAATTGGAACAGTTCGACTACTAATAATAAATTGCTGCAATGTCCTTCCAGCTAAATCCACCACCGTAGCAGTACCCGTTTCATACTCGTACCCTATAATTATATTGGTAAACGTACTTACAGGATTGGGTATCGCCTCAATTGAAGACTGAACTTCCAAAGGCACCAGTTGGTCTTTGAGCTTCACTACCCAAAAATCATTACTCCCTAAAGTGGTACTCTTATCTCTGGACGAACTAGCGTTTGAGGTTCCTGCTAACAAATAACCACCATCACGGGTATTTATTAGCTTACGCAAAATATCCTCGCCCCCACTGCCTACTATTTTCTCCCATACTGCTTCTCCTTTCTCATTTACTTTCAAAGCGATATAATCATTAATACCAGTAGCTTTCTTTTGTATCAAACCTTTAGCCATATTAGCACGCTCACTTTGGGCATAACCGCCCACTAAAAAACTATGATCCGAATTCTCCACCAACGAAGTCAATATGTCGCTTTTACCATAATTATAGGTTTCACTCCAAACCACCTCACCTTTAGAATCCAATCGCAACAACCAAAAATCAGAACCCGATTGAACACTGCCTCCTTTAGCTGTTAACGTACCTGGACTATTAGTATTTCCTCCTACTATGAAACCCTCATCTGCTGTTTGATGAACCACATACAACTGATTGTCTCCTGTTCCTCCATAGGTATTCTGCCATTCAATAGCACCCAATTCGTCTGTTTTAATGACCCAATAGTCCCCTATTCCAATAGAAGCAGCTGTCTTATCACCTGATTTAGGAGAGTTAGAATAACCCCCCAATATAAAGCCGCCGTCCTTGGTTTGTTCCAAACTACGCAATAGGTCACTATAGCGTCCCCCATAGGTTTTTTGCCACATTACACTTCCCTTCGAATCCAGTTTAACAATCCAATAATCCATGCTCCCTCGGGTACTTTCGGTCTTCAAAGTCAAATCGGTTTTAGAAGTGCCAAGCTTAGCCAATGAAAGCTTTGGACTAGTAACCGCAACACCTGAACTAGACGAACCACCCAATAAATAGCCGCCATCTCTGGTCGGAATCACAGTCAATAAATCCTCTTGACCGCTCCCTCCTATCGTTTGTTGCCATTGTTCCTGTCCTTTAGCATCCAATTTCACTACCCAAAAATCCGACAAACCCTTACTGTCTAATTGCTTATCCATCCCCTGATTAGAACTTGAAGTTCCTGCTAAAATGAAACCGCCATCCTGAGTACCTTTAATACTTTGCAACAAATCAAAGCCACTGCCTCCAAGACTCTTTTGCCAATCTAATTTTCCGTTAGCATCCATTTTCCAAACCCAATAATCCAAATCGCCGTTATTCCCAGCGGTTTTAGTGCCTGTCTTTCCAGAAAGCGAACTCCCGGCCAAAATAAATCCATTATCGGCTGTGGGTTGGGCATCAAATAAATAATCGGCATTTTTTCCTCCATAGGACTTTTCCCAGAGAATATCTTGGGCATGTATAAAAAGTGGTGCAAAAAGCAACAAATAGAAATATTGGTTTTTCATACGTAATACGAATTATGATTATTTTATTTATTTAAGAAAGGAGACCATACTTGCCAAGAACAAATTCAAGACGATTAAATTCTGGGGTAACAATTGAATCCAAATATTTTACGATAAGGACAAGTCCTTGACGAAGAATAAATTAAGTAGGGCAATTTTGAAAAAATTTTAAAATCTGTATTACGGTTTTTTAGACTTTTTATTACGGTTTTTATTCCCTAGAAAAACAGAAAACCGTCAGTTCGAGTGAATTTATGTCAAAAAAAATGTATCGAGAACCAACAACAGACAACAGACAACAGATAACTGATAACGATGAAACATCCAACTAATTTTAAATAGTGGTTAAACTAGACAAAGTCTTTGATAGTAAAATAAAATGAGTTATGAAGCTAGTTAGAGAGATGGTTTCTTGGAGAAATAAATACGTAAAAACACGTATTTCGGATATGTAAAATGCTCTATAAATTTCGATTTTTAAATAATTAAATCGTAATGTTTAAAAAAAAATATTAGTCAACTTAGTATAAATATTTAACAGTAAACAAAATGGCAAGACAAAACAGTACAGACAGAAGTGGTAATTCTTTTTCGGAAGAAACAAAACGAGTAATTTGGAATAAAGCTAAGATAGTTAATGGTCAGGATCCAACAAAAACCAGAAAAGACTTATGTGGAGCTTTGATTAGTTGGGATAAATACGGTAACACGACTGAAAATGGAAATGGATGGGAAATAGACCACATTAAACCTGTTTCAAAAGGAGGAGGAGACGAATTAAACAACTTACAAGCCTTGCAATGGCAAAATAATAGAAAGAAAGGAGATGACTATCCAGCATCAAATTATTGCATTGTTCCCTTAAAGTAAAAATACCCCTAAGACCTCAGCCGAGGTCTTTTTTTATACCCTATAAATTTACGTATAAACACGTATTTCAATTAAATACAGTACGTTATAAATTGCAATTAATTATCTAATGTAAAAGATAGTACTATTATTTGGCCAATGATTGCGAGACTTTTTCATTACTCAAAGAAAATAATGAAATAGTGAAATATGCTTACACAATAAAACAGCAAAAGAACGAAACCTAACTGCTCAAGTTCTTAATGGAGCGTTAAAATTTATTAAAATGAAAAAATTATTTTTCACTTTGGCATTAGCCTTTTCATTAACTTCGTTTGCTAATGAAGTTGAAAACAAAAATGTAGTAGGGCCTATTAAAAAGGTTATCACAACAGAATTAACAAACACCCCTAAGGATGATTATTGTTATGATGTAACTATCAAATGGATAGAAGTTACTGGTACGCCCGGAGCTGATAGTATCGATGACGGTATCGTTATAACTGAGCATAATATTTCATTTACTATTTGCTTGTAATTCAATTGGGGGTAGTCAACATTGCTACTCCCAATTTTTTAACCTATAAAATTTATACTATGCGACTATTACTTTTTTTTGTTTTTATCACCTCTTTTATTAGTGCACAACAATCTGTACGTATTACTTATGAATCTAAAAAAATCTATCCCGTTAGCTTTTTGCAGAATTTATCTGGTAGTCAAAAAGTAGCCTTCGAAGAAGCCCAAAAAAGACCTTTTTATGCAACCCTTACAAATAATGGGGACGAATCGTTATACAGAAGCATTAATAGAAAAAAAGACGAAATACTCCCTGGAAAAGATACGGGAAATGAATATGCTAAAGATGAAGGTATATTAATGCAAACCCCAAATTTTTGGAGATTAAAAAATTTTAAAGAGAAAAAAAACATATCCCTTATTAATATTAGTGACAAAGAATATTATTTCAAAAAACAAATCGAAGAACCACAGTTATATTTCACAAACAAAACATTAAATGTAGATAAATATTTATGTCATTATGCATACCGTTTAAATCCTAAAAACAATGACACTATAAAATATTGGTACACCAAAGAAATTCCAATAGATGATGGTCCAAGTAATTTAATAGGGTTACCAGGTATGGTATTAAAAATGGAATCAAAGAATTCTATTGAATATGCTACAAAAGTTGAATTTTTTAAAGAAAAAATTGAAATTGACAGACCTAAACAATCCTATAAAATATTATCACAAGAAGAATATGACAAATTAGTAATGGAAGCCATAAAACCAAAAACATATATAGATTCTCAAGGAAGAAAAGTTACTTCTGAAATATTAAAACAATAAACAATGTTAAAAAAAATAGTCCTTATTTTGGTATTGATAAAATTCCAATTTTCATTTGCACAAAACACTACTGTAATAAGTTTTGAAGAAAAAATGATTGTCTCAAAAGAAATGTTGAAAAAAGTTCCGCCGATGTTAAGAGATGTGATGCAAAAACAACTCAACAACACAGTTGTTTTATCTAAAGTATTTTTTAGAGATAATAGTAATTATTACCAATCTAATGAAACCAATAAACAAATAAATTTGAATGGTAATGTAGCAAAAAAAGATAATGTTACGGTTATGGACACAGAAACAACTATAAAATCTAAACCAATAAAAATAAAAAAAGATTTTGCTCAACAAAATTATTCAATGATTGAAAATAAAAAGACAATCAATAACCCCTTAGAAAAGGTAAAATGGATTGTAACAAATAAAACAAAAAAAATATTGAGTTATAATTGTTTTCTAGCCTCTACGACCTACAAAGGACAAAAGCTTGAAGTCTATTTTACAAAAGAAATATCTGGAAACGCATCTCCAGAAAAACTTCCATTCATTAATGGCGTAATTCTCGAATATAAAACAACAATTAAAACGAGTACAGCTACCCAAGTAAAATTCAACCAACCAGATGTTAAGAATTTTTTTGAAGATTAACATAATTATAGTTTAATTGAAAAATCTTTTTGTACTTTTTTTCCTTATCTCCAACTTTGTTTTTAGTCAAAACACTTTAGAATTAAAGGTGGTCGACCAAAACAATAGTCCACTTTTTAGAGCTATTGTTATCATTGAACAAAATAATATCCAAATCGGCTTTGGTAGTACCAATCAAGGTGGTGTTTTTAGTACAAAGCTAGCTGCTGGAGATTACAATTTAAAAATCAATAAACTTGGTTTTGTTTCTCAAGTAAAAACTATAAATATTATCAATACTACAACCCTCACAGTGGAGCTATTTAATGAGACCAATAATCTTGAAACTGTGGTTATTAAGTATAGACCCAAAATAATGAAAGTGAAGCAGGATACCATATCTTATAATCTTAAAACTGTAATAGATGGTACAGAGCGAAAAGTAGAAGATGTTATAAAAAAACTACCTGGGTTGAATGTTGATGAAAACGGAAAGGTTTCATTCAAAGGACAAAATATTGATAATGTCCTTATTGACGGTAATGAATTCTTTGGAAACAAACATCAAATGGCAACAAAAAACATTGATGCCACTATGATTGAAGGCATAGATCTGCTTACAAATTATCAAGGATTTTCAAAACTAGCCATGGGTGCAAAAGGAATAGCTTTAAATTTAAAACTTAAAGAAAAATACAAACAACAAATTATCGGCGATATTGAAAGTAGTTATGGTATAAATGATGCAGCAAGGATACATAATAACTTGTATAAATTTTCAAAAAAGGGGAATTTGGCAATTATCAGTGATTACAATTCAATTGGCAAAACTCCTATTACTGTCGAAGACTATCGAGAAATGCGTATCCCAAATGATGCTGAAAACGAGCAATCTAATACCGAAACATTTGAATTACCTTCTTTTCTTGCACCATCAAGTTTTATAAAATTCAAAAAAAACAAATTCCTTGGTGTAAATTTTACATCACTAATAGGAGAAAAATCAAAAATCTCGTTTTCAAACTTATTTAATAGCACGAGTATGATTGAAGAAAGTACAAAAACGCAAACAAATATTGGGCAGACAAATTCCTTAACTCTATTTGAAAGTAATAAAAAATCGAATTATACTTTAAATAGCACCGATTTTAAATGGGAATTTAATAAAAGTAAAAACACGTTTATTAGTTATAGATTAAATTTCACACCAAATAGAGATGAAGCAAATGATTCTATCAATAATTTTACAAATCAAATAGCAACAAGAGGCACCAATCAAAATTTTATACTTTCACAAGTATTTAAAGCAAACTCTATTATAAGTGACAAAATAAATTATAAATTTCAATTCAATCAGAGTTTAGAAAATAATCAAAAACGGTCACATATCGATAGTGAATCGGCTTTATTTGGTTTAAATGTAGAGAAAGTAAACCAATTTTTAAATTTCAAAA
Organism: Flavobacterium ammoniigenes; assembly: GCF_020886055.1. Lineage (NCBI taxonomy): Bacteria > Pseudomonadati > Bacteroidota > Flavobacteriia > Flavobacteriales > Flavobacteriaceae > Flavobacterium > Flavobacterium ammoniigenes. Next base: position 1,934,222 of record NZ_AP025184.1, read on the forward strand.
ACAACAATTTTTCTGTATTTAACGAGCTTAATTATAAAAAGGGGGAAAATAATTTTATAACCAAATTACTATTACTTCATAAAAATAGTTCTTCAACAAATTTAGTTATTACTGACGGAAGTGAAAATGATTTATTCAGAAAACAAAATACCCTACAAGCACAATTCCAATGGCAACATCAATGGAATAAAAAATGGCGTACTACTTTAGGACTAAAAAATACAAATACATTTATCCTTTATGATGAAAACAAAACTAGTTATGCAATATTAGAACCTGTAGTTATAATTAACTATGCAATTTCCCAATTTCATAAAATAAGTTTGAGTGGCGATTTTTCTCATGATTTTACCTCTCTTTTCCAATTGCAAAATGACGTATTAATTGATGACTTTCAAAATATCAAAACTGCAAGTACTGTTGATTTCAGTAACCCAATACAAAAAAAATCAGTAAATATTGACTATTTAAATATTAATAGTAAAAACCAGAGCATTTTATTCTCAAAAATATCGTACTCAATTTTCGATAAATCAGTAGCTCAAAACACCATTTATAATGTGGGTTATGTAAATAGTAATTTTTTATTCTCACCAAAAACAACACAATTTCAATGGCTTAATTTGTATGATTTGCGGTTTAATACTTTACCTTTCTCAATTAAAAATACTATAGTTTATTTAAACACTCAATCATTCTCCTATTTTAATTCAAATCAAAATCAAACTATAAATCAAAATGTTTCTGTAAAACAACAATGCGTGACAAATTTCAAAAATTCTATTTTTCAATTTGATATAGGCTACAGTCTAAACAATATGAATACTTCACAAAGTTTTACTAATTTTAATAATACTACTAATTCGTATCAAATCTTTTTTACTTTAAAAGGTAGGTATAAAGAAAAAGTAAAATGGGATATTGGATGGATGTTAAACGATCAAAACTCCGGTTATAATCAAAACAGAATTCATTTTTTAAATTGTAATGGAGAATTATACTTAACAAAAAAAATGAGGATAATTGTAAATGGGTATAATTTATTGGATTTAAATAATAATATTTTTATTACTACAACTAATGACCCTTCATTCTTTACTGAATCAATTAATCAAATAATGCCTGGTTATATCATGAGTGGTTTGAACTTTTCGTTTTAAAAAATTGCTCTTCAATTTTAAAAAAACTAACACTAACAATAATTTGCTTAAAGCTGGCTAATTTACAACCTTTAAACACCTTATAACCATTAGTTAAGACTTTCCTGATAATCTCGATCTCCAAACCTAAACGAAGCAAAATAGCTATACGTTAAACACAATCTTAAAAAAAATATACAACGAATGTAATTAGAATAATTAGGAGATAATTTTTATTTGACCAATGATTACTTGCTTGTTCATTACTAAAAGAAAAAAAAACTCAACATTAATAATGATTGAAAAAAATGATTTGTATTTAAAAATAATTTTAAATGAACATAAGTTGTTAATAGATTAGCATGTTTTGTTGACCTAGGGATTAATTTAAATATAAAATAGACCATGCTTTATTGAACAAAACAATTAAATTTCATCCAATTCGATAAGTTTGTATTTCAGTGCAAATAAGACAACCCCAATAAAGTTTTTACATTCTGTTTTTTCCATAATATGCTTTCTATGTTTTTCAACCGTACGAGTACTAATACATAAAAAATCTGCCATCTCTTTACTACATTTCTCCTTTGTGGCTAATTTGACAATCTCAATTTCTCTAGCTGTTAAATGTACTGGTACAACACTATCTTTTGAAAAATCCCTAGAAATAACTCCGTGTAGTAATTCATAACCTTTTTCTTCGTTAAGTCCCATAGGTTTAATTTTATATTGCAAATGATACTTTCAAAGCTAATGCAACCAAATCAATACATTTTACGGTAAAATTATCTAAATAATACGGTTTTTTAAATGTACAGTAAAGCATAAAAAAAACCTCGATACAATGATCGAGGTTTCAATTTGGAGAGAATTCACAATGAATTTAAATGATACCTTCTGAGGGTTTAACAATGCGCATTAAAAAATGTAGTGTATTCAATTTCTATAAACCGTTACAATATATATATTAAACAACTAAACAGTAAACAACTCAAATAGAACATTTTAGAAAAATGTATAAAGTATTTACAATCTTTAAAACAAGACAAAGTATTACATTTTACTCAGGAGTAATACTAAGTAGAACTAATAGTTATTGACCGTAATGAATTGTTTGAAAAACCGTAAAATCATTCCAGACATGCTGTCTAATTTTATGTTTTATAAACAAAACCTCAAAACTGCTATTATAGTAATAAATTATCCTTTAATGTCGCGGTGGGAAAATAGAAAGCTGTATTATAAAATATAAACCCTAAAAATTAATTTGTTATGAGCTTAATCGATAAAACAGAACTTAAATACAAAGATTATACATGGACAACCTATTCAAATGATAATCCAAAAATATCTGGTAAACCTGATAGTACACTTTTGAATAGAAAGGAAGGTTATGAAATATTATACTTCATTAATAAAATATCAGAAATTCATAATTTCAAACTAAAATCATCTGCAATTAAAATTGAAAATATAATAAGAAACGAAGTGCCAACTAATCTACACAGTCAAGAAAACATAAAGGTATGGATTGAAACTAATTGGAGGAAAAGTAAATACTAAACCTTAAAACACCTTTTTGCAGAAGTCTCCTGACTTTGAAATTGTATTAAAACACTATTTTAAATAACTAATCTAAATATAATCTATGACCATTCAAGCTATTAAACCTGGACCAAAAAGAACAGCTACATCAACAGGAAAACCCGATCAACGTCAACGTGATAATAAAGGAACACCAAGCAATACACCATCGTTAAAACCATCGAAATCAACACCAAAAAAATAGAATAATTATACTACAAAAATTTACATCCAAATTTATTACATTAACAAGTTATCCTTAATATTTCTCATCATAAAAAAATAACAAAATGAAACAAATTTTAAAAATTACAGCTTCAATTACAATGATACTTCTTATGACAAATGCAACTTTATTAGCACAAGATGTGAAAAAAGAAGCAGAAGGTTTAAAGACGAAAATGGATGTTTTTAGTTCAAAAACAGGAACAATTACCAAGTTTACTGACACCAAATTACCAAATTTAAAAACTTCTTTTGGTGTAGTAGAAACTAAAATCAGAAAAATATTTAATGGCGCTAATTCAGCTTACTTTTATCAAATAACAAAAGAAGGCAAATATAGCAATAGTACAGCTTCAATTGAATATAATGATTTGTTAGAAGTAATAAAAGCGCTAAAGGCACTACAACCAGAAGTTGAAAAAGATATCTTGTCAAATCCAGACTATCTAGAAAATAAATTTGTAACCGTTGATGGTTTCCAGGTTGGATATTATGTAAGTGGTAAAAAAGCAAGTTGGTATATAAAATTAGAAAAGTATGGATCTGAAAATACTTTGTTTATTGATAATGGGAATATAATTGAAACATCATTTGTAGATGCGAAAAATAAAGTAGACGAACTCAAAAAATAAAATCTACCGACAAAATCCCCAAATTGGTAGGATTATCTTGCTCTTGCATTTAAATAACAGTTCAAGTTAACTACCAATTAACAATTGTCTACTGACTCTAAATCTTTGTAAATAGAAAATAGAAATTATATCTAAATCAAAAAATTATGAAATACTACTATGTTAACAAAATAAATCAATCAAATGGCGACCACGAAGTACACTATTCAACTTGTAATTATTTAACAAGTGTAGAAAATCAAGAACCTTTAGGTTATTTTATTGATTTCAAAGAAGCAGTAAAAAAGGCAAAAGAAAAATATGTCCAATCAGATGGATGTTATTTTTGTTCAAATACTTGTCATAATAAATAACCTCTTTCTACTTAATCGAATTACTATCTTGCTTATGGGAGTAAAACTTACTCGGAAAGCAGTTGCAATTATTGTTTCAGCTAAATAAGCATTACAAGTGATACCTGGAATCTAATAATTAAACCTTTATGAATGTAGTAATGACGTTTGTAAAATATTATAAAATTAATTTGTAATAATTCTTACCAATTTTCACTGATTTTCACTGATTTTAATTATTTAGTTTTTGCTTTTTTTCTTCTTGATGCATTTGATAGACATTATAACAAATGACTAATCCAGCCATTATTATTCCTCCAATGAGTATAAATTGAACTGTTTGATTTCTTTCAAATTCTTGAGGAGTCTCGATTAAATTCAATTCTAATGCTAATTGATCTGGAGAAAGCATTCTTTGTCTAGAAGTTAATAGTATTTCTTTCATAATTTATTATTTGTGAATTATAATTTTATTTGTTTTCTTGTCCAAATGAAAAACGATTTCCTTTATTTGATAACATTGAGTTTCTTTTCCATTTATAATGAAAAATTTAGGTTCCGGTAAGAAACGTGTGTTAAATCCAAATCTCTCTAGTTTCCACAAATCTTCATCAAAGATACCTGCATCAGAATGTGTTTTTAGTAACTTATAATTTTTTTGAAGTCCTTTGCTAAATACATCAAATTCTTCATTTTCAATTAAGCGTCTGAGGTAGCCGGCTCGATTTCTACAATAATCGTTACAATACGCTATCTTAGAAGATTTGTATTCAATTATTTCATCCCTACACTCAGGGTTATTACAAATTTTAATTGGTTTTATCATTTTAATACGTTTATGCAAATATATTAAAATATTTTTAATTACATTTGTCGTATAAAATTAAACTAATGGACATACAAGAATTTTATCCTAACCTTGACGAAAAAAGAATACTACGCAGTCATACAGGTGTAGAAGCTAGGATTTTTAACTCATGGAAGCAAGAAGGAATACTTTGGGAGGAAAGTAAGGTTAAGCAAGGTTCAGAAAAACGAGAGTGGGAATATTTAAATGTTTTCGAGGCGTTATGGTTATTAGTTGTAGTTGAACTCAGAAAGTTAAATCTGAATTTGGATACAATTAAATCGGTTCGAGATTTTTTAAAACAAGTTAATGACCCACGACTGGAAATTGAAAAACTTACAGAAGAAGAATTTCAAAAAAATGTTGTAGAAAAATTTCCTGCTGGAATTTTAGAACAACATGGAGGTACAATTACTAAAAAAGCTTATTTAGAGATTCACCCTAAAACAATAGAAAAGGACAATGGTTATTTTATCAATAATATGGGAATAATGCTCTATGGGATATTGATAGAAAAAACATCCCCATCATTAATTATTGAGCTCAATAATAAGAATAGTAATTATGATATGGCTATTGCAATGAATTGTCACTCAAATAGTAAGTTTAAAAAAGATTTGTTTGATTTTTATACTAAGAAATTTTCTGAATCAATTTTTGTTAATCTTTCCATTCTTCCTATAGTTGAAAAACTATTCGAGAGGGAGGATTTTGAAAAACATAAATTATATTATGGCTTATACACCAAACAAGAAAACCAACTGTTAGAATCTATCAGAGATAATGAATGTACTGAAGTAAAGATCATTAAACATAAAAGTGGAGATATAACAATTAATTTTTCTGAACAAAATGACATAACCGGAGTTAAAGCCAAAGAACTTAGAAAATTGCTCGGTCTGAAAAAATATGATAAAGTAGAGGTTACTTTTAGAAATGAAAATCATATGGTTATAAAAAACACACAAAAGCAAATACTAAAAAAATAGCAATCCTGGGTATCCCCTAGTATTAAATCGCCTAATAACAGTGAACAGGTACATCCTACTTCTTCCTGCCAACAGGTAAAATGGATCTAGAAAAAGCCGAACAAATTGTAAACAAAAACAGAAACAAAAAATTAACTGAGAATCAAATTAAAGAAGTTATTGCTTTAGCAGAGTTATTAGCTAGTTGCACTATTATTAATTTAAAAAAGGGAATCAAAAATGAAAAATGTAATTCTTTACGTTAGGGTCTCCACAGATGAGCAAGCAGGAAGAGGATATTCTTTACGAGACCAAGAGCAGAAATTGCTTAATTATTGCCAAAACAATAATTTAAACGTGCTACATATTTTTAGAGAAGATTACTCTGCTAAAACTTTCAAGCGACCTGAGTTTAAGAAACTATTAGAGTACTGTAAGAAAAATAAAAAAGATGTACACCAATTGATTTTTATCAAATGGGATAGATTCTCCAGAAACACAGCTGAATCTTACCAAATGATTGGAGTATTCAATGGATTAGCCATTCAGGTAAACGCCATTGAGCAACCACTAGATTTAACCATTCCAGAGCAAGGATTAATGTTAGCTGTTTATCTTTCTATGCCTGAGGTAGAAAACCAACGTCGATCATTAAATGTAACGGCAGGGATGCGTAGAGCCTTTAAAGAAGGTAGATATGTTGGAAGTGCTCCAAAAGGGTACGACAACGGCAAAGATGTCTTAAAAAAGCCTCTTTTGATTCCAAATGAAGATGCAAAGTACATTCAGGAAGCTTTTGAACTCATGGCAACAGGAAACTACCAGCGCAATGAAGTATTCTATAAATTAAAAGCAAAAGGTTTTCAATCTAGTAAATCTGTATTCGCAAATATTTTAAATAATCATTTATACTATGGAAGTGTTTTCATAAAAGCTTATAAAGACGAGAAAGAAACCATAGTAGAGGGTATTCACGAACCTATAATCACCAAAGCCTTATTTGATAAAGTACAGCAAGTAATGTACAGCAGAAAAAGAGGAAAGCAAAAAGCGCCTAAGAAGTACAATGAGAACTTCCCTCTAAAAGGATTTTTATGCTGTCCAATTTGCAACAAACAAATGACCGCTAGTGCATCAAAAGGGAGAACACAATACTATAGCTATTATCATTGTATAAGCCCCTGTAAGGGAAGATATACTTCAGATGAAGTGCATCAACAAGTAAATGACTTTTTAGCAGATATTTCCTTTGACAAACAATTCCAAGAATTGTATTTTGAAATCATTAAAGAAAAATTAACTGCTGAAACAAAGCAAAAAGCTTTAGGTCCAAAACATTATGAGCATCTGAAATCTTTAGAAGATAAAATAGTCAAATTGCAAGACTTATACATTGATGGAGATATAGACAAAACTGGATATGAATCTGCTAAAGAACGGTATGGTAATTTGTATGCAGAATTAAAATCTAAAGAAGCATCTTCAGAAGACAATAAAAAACTAATAGAACTCTATAAAATAGCTACAGAAAAGTTTATAGATATTGACAATCAATACAATAACTCTAATTTGGAGCACAAAAGAAGAATAGTCGGTTCGATATTTGGTAAAAATCTTCAATTTGAAAATAAAAAAGTTCGAACCGCTAATTTGAATCCAATCCTAAATGAAATAGCCAGTATTAATAAGGGTTTACGAGATAAAACAAAAAAGGATTTGACTAAAAAAATAGTCAAATCCTCTATGGTGATCGCAGAAGGATTCGAACCTTCGACCGCCTGCTTAGAAGGCAGGTGCTCTATCCAGCTGAGCTATGCGACCAGTATTGTTGTTGTCGGGGTGGCAGGATTCGAACCTGCGGCCTCCTGCTCCCAAAGCAGGCGCGATAACCGGGCTACGCTACACCCCGAAAAAGCAAAATTAAATAAGCGGAGAGACAGGGACTCGAACCCTGGCGACGATTGCTCGTCGACAGATTAGCAATCTGCTCCATTACCACTCTGGCACCTCTCCAAGCTCAAAGAACGTGTCCTATTTTGCGGTGGCAAATGTAGCACTTCATTGTATTAATCACAACTATTTTGTACCTTTTTTTACTTTTATTTCGTGATTTTTATTAAATCACTTAACAATCAAGCCTCTAGCAATAAATAAATTGACTCTAATCAGAATACTGAAATCAAAATTTGAATTTCTATAAAAAAGAGTAAATTTGCTACATCAACTAGTAAAAAGTGCTATGAACAAAAGAGTCGTTATTGTTGCCGCAGCTAGAACCCCTATTGGAAGTTTTATGGGAGGATTAGCAACTACTCCTGCCCCACAATTAGGAGCTATTGCTATTAAAGGTGCACTAGAAAAAATCAATCTGGATCCTACTTTAGTTGATGAAGTGTTCATGGGAAATGTGATACAAGCTGGCGTAGGCCAGGCTCCTGCTCGACAAGCAGCCCTATTTGCTGGGTTATCTAATTCAGTAGCTTGTACAACCGTAAATAAAGTATGTGCATCTGGAATGAAAGCAGTCATGTTTGCTGCTCAAGCCATTCAATCTAATGACGCCGAAATTGTCGTTGCAGGCGGAATGGAAAACATGAGTTTGATTCCACATTACACCCATCTACGAGCGGGAATAAAATTTGGCCCAACCACCTTACAAGACGGAATGCAAAAAGACGGACTTACCGATGCCTATGACAACACTGCCATGGGAGTAAGTGCCGATCTTTGCGCTAACGAATATAAAATTTCCAGAGAAGAACAAGACCAATTTGCCATTCAATCCTATGAGCGAAGTGCCAAAGCTTGGGAAGCTGGAAAATTTGATAACGAAATTGTTCCGGTCGCAGTGCCTCAGCGTAAAGGAGAACCTGTAATCGTTTCAAAAGACGAAGACTATACCAATGTAAAATTAGATAGAATTAGTAGCTTAAACCCCGCTTTTACCAAAGAAGGGACAGTTACTGCTGCTAATGCTTCTACCATTAATGATGGGGCGGCTGCTTTGGTAATTATGAGTGAGGAAAAAGCAAAAGCATTGGATTTATCTCCGCTAGCGTATATCCTTTCTTACGCAGACGCAGCGCAAGAACCAAAATGGTTTACAACAAGTCCAGCATTAGCATTACCCAAGGCTTTGAAAAAAGCAAATCTTACTATTGAAGATGTAGACTATTTTGAGTTTAACGAAGCTTTTTCAGTAGTTGGTTTGGCGAATGCCAAAATATTAAATATTGATCAAAACAAAATCAATGTGAACGGTGGTGCCGTTTCTTTAGGACATCCATTGGGTTGTTCAGGAGCACGAATCATTGTAACCTTATTGAATGTATTAGAACAAAATAACGGAAAAATCGGAGCAGCAGCCATTTGTAATGGTGGTGGAGGTGCTTCGGCAATAGTAATTGAAAGAGCCTAAATCAGTCACTTAATTTACGATCATAAACAATAAAAAGTTTTAAATGTTTGGAATTTGTAACCTAGCCATTATCCCACTTCGAGCGGAACCTAGCGACAGAAGCGAAATTGTTTCTCAGGTCTTGTTTGGCGAACATTTTGAAGTGGTAGAAGAATTAAAACAATGGCGCCGAATCCGATTGCATTATGATGCTTATGAAGGTTGGGTAGATTCCAAACAATTTCAAATGATTTCTGAAGCAGCGTACAACACACTCTCAAAAGAACCAATTATTTTAAATGCTGATTTGATCGACTATATTTCAGCTCCAAATAATACTTTACTCCCTATTCCTTTAGGAGCATCGCTATCTTTTTTAAATCATGACGATATTAATACCGCTCAATTTGAATTTGATGGTACAAAAACTAGTGGCGTACAAGATAAAAGTAAACTAATTGCAACAGCATTTATGTATTTAAACGCGCCTTACCTTTGGGGTGGAAAAACCCCTTTCGGTATTGACTGCTCAGGATTTACCCAAATGATATATAAATTAAATGGCTACCATTTGTTTAGAGATGCCTCGCAACAAGCAACTCAAGGAGAAGCCTTAAGTTTTATTGAAGAAAGTGAACCCGGAGACTTGGCTTTTTTTGATAACGAAGAGGGTAACATCATCCATGTGGGTATTATAATGGAAAACAATTACATTATTCATGCTAGTGGAAAAGTTCGGATTGACCGTCTGGATCATTTGGGTATTTTTAACCCCGAAACACAAAAACACACCCACAAACTAAGAGTAATCAAAAAAATTATATAAATAAAAAAGCCGAATTTTTCAATTCGGCTTTTTTATTTATATGATGAAAACTATTTTTTCATTTTAGCTTTTAAAGCTTTTGCTTTTTCAGTCATTTCTAGGGCTCTGTAAACACTTAATAAAGTACTTTTTACCTCTTCATTAGTACTGTCTAATTCAGATGCTTTTTCTAAGTATGGCAATGCCGATGTAAACACTGCTTCTCTTTGTTTTTTCAACACTTCGTAACGTTTGTTATCTTTTTCAGAGTTGCCTAATTTTTGAATTTCTTCAAATAATTTTTTATCAGCATCCAATTTTAAAATCGCTAAGTTCAAATAGGCATTCACGTAGTCTGATTTAATTTCAATGGCTCTTTTGTAATACTTTTCAGCGTCTACTAAATTTTTAGCATTATAACTAATTACACCTAAGTTAAAAACTAAGTCTGCATCGTTTGGACTTTGTGCCAAAACTTCAGTTATTAATTTTTTATAAGTATCATAATCTTTAGTATCCAAATACAAATTGGCTTCAGTCAAAATTAATGAGGTATCCTCAGGATTAGCTGCTCTTGCCTCGGCAACTGCTTTTTTAGCTTCGGCTACTTTACCGTTTTGCACTAAAATCAAGGCCATATTTTTATAGATTTCACCTCTTTTAGATGGAATATCTTCTGTTCTTGGCTTTTCATGAGTACCTAATTTCACCATTTGGTCTCTTTCTTTAGCAGTAGGGAAAAATTGTTCTTCACCATTGATTTTATTCACTGCATAGAAATTAGTTCCCTTTCCAGAATAGTTTAACATTTTTAACTCGTCATAAGCATTATAAGCTGTTTCATATTCTTTGGCATTTACATAAGTAGAGGCTGCATAATACAAATTGATGGTGTCTTTTTTATCCAACAAATAGGCATCATATAATTTTTTAGCTCCAGCCGCATGTTTTTCCGCTTTGGAATCAGCGATAGCCGCATTGATTAATTTGTATTTAACATCAATAATTGAAGTTGATGCCTGGGCAGAAAATTTGGCTTTACCAGAAGTTTTCTCAATTGACAACACTTCTTGATAGGCTTTGGCAGCAGCCGAAAGATTAGCATCCGTATTTTCATTTTTTGTTGCTAAAGCTAAGTGAGCATTGGCTTTTACAAATTGGAATTGTGCTTTTTCAGCATCTGGTGCTGCTGCTGAAGCCGCTTCAGCGCCTTGTAAAATAGTGATTGCTTCTTGAGCATTTCCTGCTTTTAATGCTTTTTCAGCTGCTTTAATTTGGTCTTTTTGAGCAAAAGTGGCAACTGATATCAACAAAGCTGATGCTAGTAGTACATATTTACTTTTCATAGTATTCTAAATTTGATTGGTTTTAATTATTGTTTTAATTTATTCGTCTGAATCGTCTTCGTCAGCGTCATCACCTTCTTCATCGTCAACGATTTCTTCTTCTTCATCATCGTCATCATCAGCAGCACCATCATCTTCTAGTACTTCTAGAACTGGTTTTACTCTTTCGATCACTTCGACTTCAATTGGATTACCGTCTTCGTCTAATTCTACTTCGGCAGGATCATCTTTCATTACTTTGGTTACCGCCGCAATAGAATCGTTTCCTTTTATGTTGATTAATTTTACTCCTTGAGTAGCACGTCCCATTACACGAAGATCTTCCACTGCCATACGGATAGTTAATCCTGATTTGTTGATAATCATCAAATCGTCAGCATCAGTTACCGCGTTGATCGAGATCAATTGACCTGTTTTTTCTGTAATGTTCAATGTTTTCACTCCTTTTCCTCCACGATTCGTAATTCTGTACTCATCTAAGCTAGAACGTTTACCGTATCCGTTTTCAGCAACTACTAAAATTTCGCTACTCATATCGTTCACCGTCACCATTCCGATTACTTCATCTTTATCGTCTTTCAAAGTAATTCCGCGAACTCCCGAAGCCGTTCTTCCCATTGGACGGGTTTTTGTTTCTTCGAAACGAACCAATTTACCAGATTTAACAGCCAAAATAATTTGACTTTCACCATTGGTTAATTGAGCCGCTAATAATTCGTCTCCTTCTTTAATAGTGATAGCAGCAACTCCATTCACACGAGGTTTAGAATATTTCTCTAAAGACGTTTTCTTCACCTGTCCTTGTTTCGTTACCATCACTAAGTTATGGCTCGTTACATACTCTTTATCTCTCAAGTCTTGTGTACAAATAAATGCTTTCACTTTGTCATCCGACTCGATATTGATTAAGTTTTGCAATGCTCTTCCTTTGGCGGTTTTGCTTCCTTCTGGAATTTCATACACACGCATCCAGAAACATTTTCCTTTTTGCGTAAAGAACATCATGTACTGGTGATTGGTAGCCACAAACATATGCTCTAAGAAATCTTGGTCACGGGTACCTGCACTTTTTTGTCCTACTCCACCTCTATTTTGAGTTTTGTATTCTGACAAGTTGGTACGTTTGATATAACCTGCATGTGAAATTGTAATGACTACATTTTCATCGGCAATCAAATCTTCAATACTTACATCGCCACCAGAATATTCGATTTGAGAACGACGCTCATCACCGTATTTGTCTCTGATTTCAACTAATTCTTCTTTGATCAAGGCGATTCTTAAATTCACATCGGCTAATAAAGCTCTTAAGTGCTCGATTAACTTCATGATTTCTTCATACTCAGCACGCAATTTATCTTGCTCTAATCCTGTTAATTGACGCAAACGCATTTCAACAATAGCACGGGCTTGAATATCAGATAATTTGAATCTTTCGATTAATTTTTCTTTGGCTTCATCAGTATTTTTAGACGCTTTGATTAAAGCAATTACTTCGTCAATGTTATCTGAAGCAATGATTAATCCTTCTAAAATATGGGCTCTTTCTTCTGCTTTACGCAATTCAAATTGAGTTCTACGAATAACCACATCGTGACGGTGCTCAACGAAATGATGAATCATATCTTTTAGATTCAACGTCTCTGGACGACCATTCACCAAGGCAATGTTGTTTACACTAAATGAAGATTGTAATTGGGTATACTTATATAAGGTATTCAACACTACATTAGGTGTAGCGTCGCGTTTCAAGATATACACGATACGCATACCGTTTCTATCCGACTCATCACGGATATTAGCAATACCCTCGATTTTCTTTTCGTTTACTAAGTCAGCAGTACGTTTGATCATATCTGCTTTGTTCACTTGGTATGGAATTTCAGTTACAATGATAGATTCTCTACCATCTACTTCTTCAAAACCTACTTTAGCACGAATAACTACTCTACCACGACCTGTTTTGAATGCTTCACGCACCCCTTCATATCCGTAAATAATTCCACCTGTTGGGAAATCGGGTGCTTTAACGTGCGTAATTAACTCGTCAATTTCAATATCATTATTATCAATATACGCGATAGTTCCGTTAATAACTTCAGTCAAGTTATGAGGTGGCATATTGGTAGCCATACCCACTGCAATACCTGTAGCTCCATTAATTAATAAGGTAGGTACACGTGTTGGCATTACTTTTGGCTCATACAAAGTATCGTCAAAATTCAATTGAAAATCAACTGTTTCTTTTTCAATATCAGCCATAATTTCTTCCGAAATCTTACGCATTCTGGCCTCGGTATAACGCATTGCTGCAGGACTATCACCATCAACAGAACCAAAGTTACCTTGTCCGTCAACTAATAAGTAACGCATACTCCACTCTTGCGCCATACGTACCATAGCATCGTATACAGAAGTATCACCGTGTGGGTGGTACTTACCTAAAACCTCCCCTACAATTCTAGCGGATTTTTTGTGGGCTTTATTTGAAAAAACTCCTAAATCATACATTCCGTAAAGTACTCTTCGATGCACCGGTTTCAAACCATCTCTAACATCTGGAAGTGCTCTTGATACAATTACCGACATCGAATAATCGATGTAAGCTGATTTCATTTCATCTTCTATGTTAATAGGAATTAACTTTTCTCCTTCAGACATAAGTTGTTATATTAAAAAATTATATTCGTTTCAAAACGTGCCAATATACGGAGATTTGAAATTTTTAATGGTATTTTTAACTACTTATTTCAATGATTTATTAACAACTTTTCCATGTATTTTGGTTAATAAAATAAGCCGAATTATTCTTTCTATTTATTATTTTTTTTGTCAATTAGCTGACAGCAGTAGTTAAGGGTATGGTATTTGGTTTTCCAACACCAATTAACTAAATTTACACTATCAAAAATAAATATATGGATGATAATTTTTCACCAAGAGTAAAAGATGTAATCACTTACAGTAAGGAAGAAGCCTTGCGACTAGGCCATGATTTCATTGGTACCGAACACCTAATGTTAGGAATTCTTAGAGATGGAAACGGAAAAGCGATTCATATTTTGAATACGCTTGCAGTAGATTTAGATCACTTGCGTAGAAAAGTGGAAATTTTAAGCCCTGCCAATCCTAGCATTGAAGTAAGTGTAGAAAAGAAAAATTTACACCTTACTCGTCAAGCTGAAAGAGCTTTAAAAACTACTTTTTTGGAAGCCAAAGTTTTTCAAAGTACATCCATTAGTACCGCACATTTGCTTTTATGCATATTGCGAAATGAAAACGATCCCACAACCAAACTACTCAACAAGTTGAAAATCGACTACGATGTAGTTAAAGAACAATACGTAAATATGACTCCAGCAGAAGATGATTTCATGGAAAACTTGCCAAAAAACGAGTCGTATAATGACGAATCAGGACAAGATGACAGTATCAAAGAAAGCAATTTCAATAACCCAACTAATAAATCAAATAAAAAGTCCAAAACACCTGTTTTAGATAACTTTGGAAGAGATTTAACTGAAATGGCTGAAGAAGGAAAATTAGACCCTGTAGTGGGACGCGAAAAAGAGATTGAGCGTGTTTCCCAAATTCTAAGTCGAAGAAAAAAGAACAATCCATTATTGATTGGAGAACCTGGTGTTGGTAAATCAGCCATTGCCGAAGGTTTGGCTTTGCGAATTATACAAAAAAAGGTATCGCGAATTTTATTCAACAAACGTGTAGTAACTCTAGATCTAGCGAGCTTAGTTGCTGGAACTAAATACCGAGGACAGTTTGAAGAACGAATGAAAGCCGTGATGAATGAACTTGAAAAAAATGATGATATCATTCTTTTTATTGACGAAATACACACTATTGTAGGTGCTGGAGGAGCAACAGGTTCTTTGGACGCTTCCAATATGTTCAAACCAGCTTTGGCTCGTGGCGAAATTCAATGTATCGGAGCAACTACTTTAGATGAATACCGTCAATACATTGAAAAAGATGGTGCTTTAGAAAGACGTTTTCAAAAAATAATTGTAGAGCCTACTTCGGTTCCTGAAACAATTACCATTTTGAACAATATCAAAAACAAATACGAGGACCATCACAATGTAACCTATACCCAAGAAGCAATTGAAGCTTGCGTAAAATTAACCGATCGTTATATGTCGGAACGTTTTTTACCAGACAAAGCAATCGATGCTTTAGACGAAGCAGGTTCAAGAGTTCATATTACTAATATTGAGGTTCCAAAACAGATTGTGGATCTTGAACGTCAGTTAGAAGATGTGCGTGTCTTGAAAAATGAAGTAGTTAAGAAACAAAAATACGAAGAGGCAGCCAAACTTCGCGACGACGAAAAACGCATTGAAAAAGACTTAGCTATTGCACAAGAACAATGGGAAGAAGATGCTAAAAACAATCGTATAGAAGTTACTGAGGACAATGTAGCCGATGTCGTTTCTATGATGACTGGTATTCCGGTAAATCGAATCGCACAAACAGAAAGTAATAAATTAGCTAAATTACCCGAACTTATTGAAGGTAAGGTAATTGGTCAAAAAGAAGCAGTACTTAAAATTGCACGTTCTATTCAACGAAACCGTGCCGGATTAAAGGATCCAAACAGACCAATTGGTTCTTTTATTTTCTTAGGACAAACCGGTGTAGGTAAAACCCAATTAGCGAAAGTAATTGCAAAAGAATTATTCGATTCTGAAGATGCCTTAGTACGAATCGACATGAGCGAATACATGGAAAAATTTGCCATTTCAAGGTTAGTGGGAGCTCCTCCAGGTTACGTGGGTTATGAAGAAGGTGGACAATTAACAGAAAAAGTTCGAAGAAAACCGTATTGTGTAGTATTACTAGACGAAATTGAAAAAGCACATCCTGACGTTTTTAATATGTTACTTCAAGTATTAGATGATGGATTTTTAACGGATAGCTTGGGACGAAAAATTGATTTCAAAAACACCATTATTATTATGACATCCAATGTGGGTGCAAGACAATTAAAAGATTTTGGACAAGGAGTTGGTTTTGGAACTGCTGCGAGAACTGCTCAAGTAGATGACAATTCGAAAAGCATTATTGAAAATGCACTTAAGAAAACATTTGCACCTGAATTCTTAAATAGAATTGATGATGTTATCGTATTTAATGCATTAGAGAAACACGATATTGATTTAATTATCGAAATTGAATTAAAGAAACTTACTGCTCGAATTGCCGACTTAGGATACAAATTAAATTTGTCAGACAAAGCCAAAGCTTTTATAGCCGATAAAGGATTTGACAAACAATTTGGTGCTAGACCTTTAAAAAGAGCGATACAGAAGTACGTAGAAGATTCTCTTGCTGAAGAAATCATCACATCAAAAATAGGATCTGGCGACGAAATTTTCATGGATATTGAAGAAGGAGCTCAAGAGTTAAGTGTACAAGTACACAAAGCAGAAGAGCCAACAAATCAATAACATCAAATACCTCTTTAAATAAACAAACCCGCCATAAGGCGGGTTTGTTTATTTAAGAATAAAAAATTTATATAAATAAATTGAGCATATAATAGGTAATAGCAGCTAAAACTGCTGAAACAGGGATGGTTAATACCCAGGCCCATAACAAACTAACAGTTACTCCCCAGCGTACTGCAGAGACACGTTTAGTAACCCCTACTCCAATAATAGAACCTGTTATAGTATGTGTTGTCGAAACCGGAATTTTAAAATGCTCTGTCAAAAATAAAGTTAGAGCCCCGGCAGATTCTGCAACTACTCCTTCAAATGGATTAACTTTAGTAATTTTAGAACCCATTGTTTTTACAATTTTCCAACCTCCGCTTAAGGTTCCTAAAGCAATTACAGAATAACATGTAATTGGTATCCAAGCTGGCATTTTAAACGAACCGTCCTCTTTTGGGAGCTCAACGTCTAACCAATCTGGTAAATCAACATTTCCAGCTGTTTTAACATAAACGGCAACTGCTGCTGCAATAATACCCATCACTTTTTGCGAATCATTACCACCATGTCCCAAACTAAAAGCTGCAGAAGATAATAATTGCATCTTTTTTAATACTGCTTCTGCTTTTGCTGCTGAAAATAAACTGAAAAATAAATTGAATATCGCTAAGCTAAAGAAAATAATAGCAACCAAAAACCATTTTATATTATGTGGTTCAGTAACTACACTCCAAAAAGGACTTTCAAATCTAGGTTTTTCAATTTCTTTAAAAGGAATTAATACAGTAGATAAAAACCAAACCGCCAATCCCATTAACACTAGTGTTAAGAGTTTAGGAAATATATTTTTCTTAGATGAATACATCATCCATAACGAAATGAAATACGAAATAATCATACCAAGTAATGGCGCAATTACAATAAAAAGTATGACAATCAAAACTCCGGAAGGCAATAACTCTCCTTCTTTAGCAGCTTTAAACCAACTCACAATTTTTAGTCCGTAATGTTCCGGATCTTGAACCACTCCTGAAAATCCATGAGCAATAGCCGCCCCTGCAAATCCTCCAATCAAAGTATGCGATGAAGACGAAGGAATTCCTTTCCACCAGGTAAAAAGATTCCAAATTATAGCAGCAATTACACCTGCTAAAATCACTGTCAAGTTGATACTACTAGTATGTGCAGTTTTGGCCACCGTATCGGCTACTCCAAAACCAAAAACCCAATAGGCTAAAAAATTAAAAAATGCTGCCCATAAAACTGCCTGAAATGGTGTCAAAACTTTTGTCGCCACAATAGTAGCAATGGAATTGGCAGCATCATGAAAGCCATTGATATAATCAAAAGCTAAAGACAACAGAATGATAATGATAAGTAAAGTAAAATCCATAGTGAGGTTCAGAAACAGATTAAATTAAGAGTGTTTTACAGCAATAGCTTCTAATACACTAGCTACACTTTTACATTTATCAGTAGCTGTTTCTAAAACTGATAATACTTCTTTGTATTTAATCACATTGATTGCATCTGTCTCATTTTCGAAAATTTCAAAAACGGCTTTATTATAGACATCATCTGATTTGTTTTCCAACTTATTAATTTTAGAACACGCAATAGTTATTTTTTTGGTAGAACTAAAATTTTTCAATTCATTGACAGCAAACTCAATATTTTGACACGCTTCTAAATTAATTTCTGTCAGTTTACGAATTGACTTCGTAATCTTATCTACATGATACAAACGCATTCTGCTTGCTGCTCCTTGAAGATTATCGGCAACATTATCAATGGATGTAATTAAAGAGTGAATATCTTCTCTATCGAATGGCGTTATAAAGTTTCTGCTCAATTCCAAATTAGTTTGACGAGTAATATCTTCCCCTCGTTGTTCCAATTCATCTATTTTTTGAAAAAGTTCTTCTCTTTCTTTTAAGGGTAAATTAACTGCCTCATGCAAATGAGAAGCTAATTGAACTAAATTCGTTGAAGCTTGTTCAAAAAGAGGAAAAAACTTTTTGTCTTTAGGAACTAAAAATTGGAAAATACTGTTTAATGACATGGGTATATATTTTAGATATGCAAAATTAAATGATTATTCAATGCTCGTGTTAAGCTATTGTTAACAATTGGAAATGATTTCAAATTTAAACATAATTATGACATTTAAACTAGTACATAAATTAATTTTGACATCCTTAAATCAAATCAATTTTTCCATTGTATTAATCAATAACCTATCTTGAATATTGTCATTTACAACCAAAACCGAAGTGTTTAAACCTAATTAAGTTTGTCAACTCTTATCTGAAATCCCTAGAAAATATGCCTAAAACACGAAACCAATCAATAAATACAGTCTATATTTTGGAAATTAACGAATATCAATAAAATTAACCGGTCATTTTTAAAATATTCGTAAAAAGCGTTTTTAAGGTTTATTTTTTTTATAAAAAAATGTACTTTTGAAAAATCAAATGACAAACAACAGAAAGACATATTCATCTGCAAAAACAACTTCAACTGAAGTTGCAATTTCTGTTACTTTTTCTTCTACAACAACAACTACCCCTTAGGGGTATACTTTTACATATAATCCTACTCTATTTTTACTTTTCCCTCAAGGGAGAAAGTTCTTGGATGTATAGAAATAGTTGCATTTTAAAATAACACACACACAATGAAAGTATTAAAATTTGGCGGCACTTCAGTAGCCAATGCAGAAAATATAAACCGCGTTCTAACCATAGTTACCGAAAAAGCTAAAAATGAAAAATTAGTTGTAGTCGTTTCGGCTTTAAGTAAAGTAACCGACTTATTACAATTGGCCTCACAAAAAGCAGCTTCCAATGACGAAAGTTATAAAGAAATTGTAACCGAGATTGAAAAGAAACATTTAGACACCTTAAAAGAATTAATTCCAGTAAGCGAACAAAGTAGTTTGCTAAGTCATTTAAAACGAATCGTAAACCATTTAGAAACACTTTTGGATGGTTGTTTCCTTTTAGGGGAACTATCACCTAGAACCGAAGATACAATTTTAGGTTTTGGTGAATTACTTTCCTCCTATATTATTGCGGAAGCTTTAAAACAAAAAGAAAAAAATAGCAGTTATGCTGATAGCCGTGAATTGATTAAAACTAATGCTGGTTTTGGAAAAGCCATCGTTGATTTTGAAACTACCAATAGATTAGTTGCTAATTTCTTCGCTTCCAACAACAGTCAAGTGGTAGTTTTACCTGGATTTATTGCTTCTACCAGCGACAAAATTCCTACTACATTAGGACGTGGCGGATCTGATTATACGGCAGCTATTATTGCAGCTGCATTGAATGCGACAGATCTAGAAATTTGGACAGACGTTAACGGCATGTTTACTGCGAATCCAAAAATTGTAAAACAAGCCCAACCCATTGCTACTATTTCATATCAAGAAGCTATGGAATTGTCACATTTTGGTGCCAAAGTATTGTACCCGCCAACGATTCAACCTGTTTTGAGAAAGAACATTCCAATCCTAATCAAAAATACGTTTGAACCAGAAGCTGTTGGAACGTACATTTCAAATGAAATTGTTGTCCAAACCAATCCTGTAAAAGGAATTAGTCATATAGACAACATTGCTTTATTGACATTAGAAGGTCCCGGAATGGTTGGGGTTTCAGGTTCGTCAAAACGACTTTTTGAAGTTCTTTCACAAGAGAGTATCAATGTAATCTTCATTACGCAGGCCTCATCTGAACATTCTATTTGTATCGGAATTTTAAATTCAGATGCTGAAACAGCAGAAATTGCTATCAACAAAGCATTCGAAGTTGAAATAGCACAAAATAAAATCGATCCTTGTATTGTAGAACATAATTTGTGCATCATTGCCTTAGTGGGTGAAAACATGAAAAACCACCAAGGTTTGAGTGGAAGAATGTTCAGTACTTTAGGAAAAAACAACGTGAACATTCGCGCTATTGCTCAAGGGGCATCAGAACGAAATATTTCTGCTGTTATTAATGAGAGAGATGTCAAAAAAGCATTGAATACTTTACACGAAAATTTCTTTGAAGAAAACACTAAACAATTGAACCTTTTTGTAATGGGTGTTGGAAATGTTGGTGAAAAATTCATTGAACAAATTCACCAACAAAAAAAATTCTTAAAAGAGAATTTAAAAATCAATCTAAGAGTCATTGCTTTATCTAATTCTAGAAAAATGCACTTTGACGAAGACGGTATTTCTTTGAAAGATTGGAAAACGATTTTAGACAATGGTAATGCTGCGAATCAAGAACAATTCATCGCTAAAGTAAAAGAATTGAATCTCAGAAACAGCATTTTTGTTGATATCACAGCGAACGAAAGTGTTTCAAAAACTTATGAACAATATTTAAAACAAAGTGTTGGTGTAGTAACTTGTAATAAAATTGCCTGTTCATCAGCTTATGACAATTACAAAAATTTAAAAAATCTATCACGCCAATACCATGCGCCATTCTTATTTGAAACCAATGTGGGTGCAGGATTACCAATCATAGATACCGTAAAAAATTTAATTGCTTCGGGAGATAAAGTGAATAAAATTCAAGCCGTACTTTCTGGAAGTTTGAATTTTATCTTCAATAATTTTGACGAAAACAATTCGTTTCACGATGTGGTCAAAGAAGCTGGAGTACAAGGATTCACAGAACCTGATCCAAAAATTGATTTAAGCGGAATAGACGTAGCTAGAAAAATCTTAATCTTAATTCGCGAAAGCGGTTACCAAATGGATATTGAAGCAATTGCTAACGAATCGTTTATGCCTGCAGAATGTTTGGAAACCACTTCAAACGAAGCCTTCTTTGCGTCATTATTAAAACATGCTGCTCATTTTGATGCGCTGTACAATGAAGCGAAAAGTAAAGAATCGCGTTTGAAATATGTAGCACAATTTGAAAATGGGAAAACATCTGTTGGCTTACAATTCATTCCGAAAGACCATCCTTTTTATAATTTGGAAGGAAAAGATAATATCGTTTTGTTTTATACCGATCGATATGTGGATCAGCCCTTATTAATAAAAGGCGCAGGTGCAGGAGCAGCAGTAACGGCTTCAGGAATTTTTGCAGATGTCATCCGAATTGGAAACGTATAAAAACTATTGTATCGCTTTAAAAGAATACAAAATGAATGAAATAAAAATATTTTGCCCAGCAACCATTGCCAATCTATCTTGTGGATTCGATGTACTTGGACTTTGCCTTGACAATGTAGGAGATGAAATGGTGGTTCGGAAATCAGCTGAAAAAGGAATACGAATTACCAAAATTGTTGGTGCTGATCTACCATTGGAAACCGAAAACAATGTATCGGGTGTCGCTGGATTAGCATTATTAGAAACGGTTAACCCTGACTTTGGTTTTGAGATCGAAATCTACAAAAACATCAAAGCGGGAAGCGGTATTGGAAGTAGTGCGGCAAGTTCAGCTGGAGCTGTTTTTGGAATCAATGCATTATTAGGTTATCCTTACCAAACTAAAGACTTAGTCCAGTTTGCCATGCAAGGCGAAAAGTTAGCCTGTGGTAATGCGCATGCTGATAATGTAGCTCCTGCCCTTTTGGGTGGATTTACCTTAGTTAGAAGTTACAGTCCATTAGATATTATTAAAATAGAAAGTCCTTCTGAATTATATGCCACAGTAGTGCATCCGCAAATCGAATTAAAAACTTCAGATGCTCGTTCAGTATTAAAACAAACCGTCTCTCTAAAAAGTGCTATTATGCAATGGGGAAATGTGGGCGGTTTAATTGCGGGATTATATACTCAAGATTACGATTTAATTGGACGTTCCTTACACGATGAAATTGTAGAACCTTTACGAAGTGTTCTCATTCCAGGATTTGATTCAATCAAACAAGCCGCTTTAGAAAATGGCGCTTTAGGTTCAGGTATATCCGGTTCAGGTCCATCAATTTTTGCATTGAGCAAAGGGGCAGCGACCGCAGAAAAAATTGCCAAAGCCATGTGTGAAGTATATGAAGCTATCAATCTACCTTATGAAATTCACGTTTCTAAAGTGAATTCAGAGGGAGTTAAAATTTTAAGTCAACAATAACAATATTGCTTACCCAAGCAATCACAATACAATGAAATATTACAGTTTAAACCACAACGCACCCAAAGTTTCTTTTGAAGAAGCGGTTATACAAGGATTGGCAACCGACAGAGGATTGTATTTCCCAGAGAAAATTACACCTTTACCTGCTGCATTTTTTGATACAATCGAAAATAAAAGCAACGAAGAAATTGCGTTTCAAGCCATTCAACAATTTGTTGGGAATGAAATTCCTGAAACTGAACTTCAAGCGATCATTAAAGAAACCTTATGTTTTGACTTTCCAGTGGTTGAAGTAGAAAAAGGAATCTATTCACTGGAGTTATTTCACGGTCCAACCATGGCATTTAAAGATGTAGGTGCACGATTCATGTCACGCTGCTTGGGCTATTTCAATCGCAATGACAAAACATCCAAAAACACGGTTTTAGTTGCAACTTCTGGTGATACTGGAGGAGCCGTAGCCAGTGGTTTTCTTGGTGTCAAAGGTGTCGAAGTGGTCATTTTATATCCATCTGGAAAAGTAAGTGACATTCAAGAAAGACAGTTAACTACTTTGGGGCAAAATATAAAAGCTCTCGAAATTGATGGCGTTTTCGACGATTGTCAAGACATGGTAAAAAAAGCATTTTTGGACGAAAGTCTAAAACATCACAATTTAACTTCGGCCAATTCTATCAATATAGCTCGTTGGTTACCACAAATGTTTTACTTTTTCTTTGCTTATAAAGCATTAAAAAACCAAAACAAACCTTTAGTATTTTCATGTCCAAGTGGTAATTTCGGAAATATTTGCGCAGGTATTATTGCAAAAAAAATGGGATTGCCAATTACACATTTTGTAGCTTCGACCAATGTTAACGATACCGTTCCAAGATTTTTAACAAACGGCATTTACGATCCAAAACCATCTATCGCGACAATTTCTAACGCTATGGATGTGGGTAATCCTAGTAATTTTATCCGAATCCAAGAAATGTATCAAAACGATTTGGAGCATTTCAAAACTGATTTTTCTTCGTATACTTTTTCAGACCAAGCCACATTGGAAGCGATGAAAAGTATATATGAAACCAATGAATATATTGCAGAACCTCATGGAGCGGTTGGTTACTTAGGATTGAAAAAAGAATTAGACAATTATCCAAATGCCATTGGAATATTTTTAGAAACCGCTCATCCAATCAAGTTTTTAGATGTAGTAGAACCTGCTCTGAACGTAAAATTGCCTATTCCTACACAAATTGAAAGTGTTTTAGGAAAAGAAAAAATAAGTACCAAAATTAAAACGTACGAAGAATTGAAGTCGTTTTTGGGATAAAATTCCTAGATTTATATTGAATACATTCGTATTCTGGTTGATTCTAGTTTCAAAATAAAAACTTTAGTATGATTGCAAAAGTATTAGCAGCAGACATTGCCTCATTAAATACACTAATCAATTCGGCCTATCGAGGCGAGTTTTCAAAAAAAGGCTGGACAACCGAAGCCCATATATTGGAAGGTAGCAGAACCACTGAGGCAGAATTACTTGAAATCATTCAAGATAAACACAATACTATTCTAAAATATTCAGAGCATAACAAAATTATTGGTTGTGTCCTTTTGAAAGCAAAAGAAAACGAATTGTATTTAGGAATGCTGACAGTTTCTCCAGAATTGCAAAATAGTGGTATCGGTAAAAAATTGTTGCAACAAGCTGAAGTTTTTGCCGCTGAATTGGGTCTCCCAAAAATTGTAATGACAGTAATATCCGTTCGTGAAGAATTGATTTCGTGGTACAAAAGAAATGGTTATGTGGATACAGGAGTAAGAGAGCCTTTCCCAGTGAGTGATGTTTTCAATCCAACAACACAAGAACCTTTAGAATTTATGGTGTTAGAAAAAATAATTTCATAATTACTGACTCAAACTCAAATAGGCTTTACCTAAATACGAAATAATATCCGAAGCGATAAACGATTGATAACCCGTTTCAGGAAAGGCAATATCTGCCGTCAGTCCGTGAAGATACACCCCTAATAGTGCTGCATTGATAGGTTCATACGACTGAGCTAACAAACTGGTAATCACTCCAGTCAAAACATCACCACTTCCAGCAGTTGCCAAAGCTGCATTACCTGTAGTATTTTGGTAGACCAATTCCCCATAAACAATATAGGTAGGCGCACCTTTCATTACTACAATTAATTGGTGTTTTTTAGAAAAGGCAATTGTTTTTTCAAATAGTTCAGCTTCCGAATTCCATTTCCCAATCAAACGTTCCAATTCTTTTAAATGCGGAGTTATAATTGTCTTAGGAGGTAATAATGACAACCAATCCGAATGCAATGCCAAAATATTCAACGCATCCGCATCAATGATTAAAGGAATTGAATTGTACTTCAAGAACTTGTACAATCCCTGTTGCGTAGCGATATCTTGACCCAAACCAGGTCCAATACCAATGGCATCAGGAACAATATCAAAATGAATTTTTGAAATACAACTATCTTGATCATCCGTCAACACCATGACTTCAGGTACCGCTATTTGTACGATATCATAACCACATTTAGGAATAAACGCAGTCACTAATCCACATCCGAACTTAATCGCTGCTTTAGATGACAGACATATTGAACCCATTTTTCCATAGCTTCCGCCAATCAACATAGCATGACCTTGAATTCCTTTATGAGTAGTAGCAATAATAGGTTGGTAAATTGAAGAAATTGTTTGCTTGTCAACAACAGTAGAGTGCATCATACAAAATAATTAATAATTAAAATTACAAAAAGATTCTCTACGCTATGTAACAAATTCAAATAACATTATTTGCAGCACCTTTCTAGGTCCTGAACACTAGTTGTCCCGCTATCCGCGCTACGCGGTAGCTAGCTCCTATCGGGGCTATTCAAGTCGTGGTGTATTTCAGTGGCAGTTCGCGGATGTATCTAAAACAAAAAACCCCGTTTGGTTAGAAACAGGGTTTTTAAAAGAAAGCGACGAACCGAGCCCTTTAGGGCGAACACGTCGATCCATTAAAAAAAATGAGCCTTGTCTATAAAGACAAGGCTCAATAAAGAAAGGCGACGACATACTCTCCCACATAACTGCAGTACCATCTGCGCAGGCGGGCTTAACTACTCTGTTCGGGATGGGAAGAGGTGAGCCCCGCCGCAATAACCACCTTAAGGTTGTTAGTGATTAGTTAGTAGTGATTAGTAATTAGTCTTACACTAATTACTAGTTACTGTTCACTAGTCACTGCTCGCGTCGAGCAAATATCTTAACATACTGAGATAAAGAAAAAAATTAAGAAAGTTTCTCCCTGCCCCTTGCGGGGCAGGAAAAGCGTACATAAGCTTACGGGTTATTAGTACTACTCGACTATGACATTACTGCCTTTACATCTATAGCCTATCAACGTGGTCATCTTCCACGACCCTTAAAAGAAATCTCATCTTGTGGTGGGTTTCGCGCTTATATGCTTTCAGCGCTTATCCCTTCCAAACGTAGCTACTCTGCGGTGCCCCTGGCGGGACAACAGATACACTAGAGGTTTGTCCAATTCGGTCCTCTCGTACTAGAATCAGATCCACTCAAATTTCTAACGCCCACAGTAGATAGAGACCGAACTGTCTCACGACGTTCTGAACCCAGCTCGCGTGCCACTTTAATGGGCGAACAGCCCAACCCTTGGGACCTTCTCCAGCCCCAGGATGTGACGAGCCGACATCGAGGTGCCAAACCCCCCCGTCGATATGAGCTCTTGGGGGAGATCAGCCTGTTATCCCCGGCGTACCTTTTATCCTTTGAGCGATGGCCCTTCCATGCGGAACCACCGGATCACTATGCTCTACTTTCGTACCTGATCGACCTGTATGTCTCTCAGTCAAGCTCCCTTATGCCATTGCACTCTACGCACGGTTACCAAGCGTACTGAGGGAACCTTTAGAAGCCTCCGTTACTCTTTTGGAGGCGACCACCCCAGTCAAACTACCCACCAAGCAATGTCCCCCGCATAGCGGGGTTAGGCCTCAGATAAACAAAGGGTTGTATTTCAACAATGACTCCACAACGCCTGGCGACGCCACTTCATAGTCTCCAACCTATCCTACACATCATTTATCCAAGGTCAATACTAAGCTATAGTAAAGGTGCACAGGGTCTTTTCGTCCCACTGCGGGTAAACGGCATCTTCACCGTTACTACAATTTCACCGAGCTCATGGCTGAGACAGTGTCCAGATCGTTACACCATTCGTGCAGGTCGGAACTTACCCGACAAGGAATTTCGCTACCTTAGGACCGTTATAGTTACGGCCGCCGTTTACTGGGGCTTCAATTCAATGCTTCTCCGAAGATAACATCTCCTCTTAACCTTCCAGCACCGGGCAGGTGTCAGGCCCTATACTTCATCTTACGATTTTGCAGAGCCCTGTGTTTTTGATAAACAGTCGCCTGGACCTCTTCACTGCGGCCAGCTTGCGCTGGCGACCTTTCTCCCGAAGTTACAGGTCTATTTTGCCTAATTCCTTAGCCATGAATCTCTCGAGCACCTTAGGATTCTCTCCTCGACTACCTGTGTCGGTTTGCGGTACGGGTACTTATTACCTGAAGTTTAGAGGTTTTTCTTGGAAGCCCTTAGGCGCACTATCTCTTTGACCGAAGTCTCCGAGTACTATCGTATTTCCCCAAGAAGCGTGGATTTGCCTGCGCTTCTTATAGGTAGGTACTTCAACGAACTATTCCGTCAGTTCGCGGCGCTTTCATCACTCCGTCACCCCATCACAGTAATAAGTAGTACGGGAATATTAACCCGTTGGCCATCGACTGTCCCTTTCGGGTTCGCCTTAGGTCCCGACTAACCCACAGCTGATTAGCATAGCTGTGGAAACCTTAGTCTTTCGGTGTGCGGGTTTCTCGCCCGCATTATCGTTACTTATGCCTACATTTTCTTTTCTAACCAGTCCAGCATACCTTACGATACACCTTCTACCCTGTTAGAATGCTCCCCTACCACTTGTATATAATACAAATCCATAGCTTCGGTACTATACTTATGCCCGATTATTATCCATGCTCGTCCGCTCGACTAGTGAGCTGTTACGCACTCTTTAAATGAATGGCTGCTTCCAAGCCAACATCCTAGCTGTCTGGGCAGACAAACCTCGTTCTTTCAACTTAGTATAGATTTGGGGACCTTAGCTGATGGTCTGGGTTCTTTCCCTCTCGGACTTGGACCTTAGCACCCAAGCCCTCACTGCTGGTAAACATTATATAGCATTCGGAGTTTGTCAGGAATTGGTAGGCGGTGAAGCCCCCGCATCCAATCAGTAGCTCTACCTCTATATAACTTAAATCCAGCGCTGCACCTAAATGCATTTCGGGGAGTACGAGCTATTTCCGAGTTTGATTGGCCTTTCACCCCTACCCACAGGTCATCCGAAGACTTTTCAACGTCAACCGGTTCGGTCCTCCACTGTGTGTTACCACAGCTTCAACCTGCCCATGGGTAGATCACACGGTTTCGCGTCTAACACTACTGACTAAAGCGCCCTATTCAGACTCGCTTTCGCTACGGATCCGTGACTTAACCACTTATCCTTGCCAGCAACGTTAACTCGTAGGCTCATTATGCAAAAGGCACGCCGTCACCCCACTAAAGGGCTCCGACCGCTTGTAAGCGTATGGTTTCAGGATCTATTTCACTCCGTTATTCACGGTTCTTTTCACCTTTCCCTCACGGTACTGGTTCACTATCGGTCTCTCAGGAGTATTTAGCCTTAGCGGATGGTCCCGCCAAATTCAGACAGGGTTTCACGTGCCCCGCCCTACTCAGGATACCACTATCCTTTACACTCATTACCTATACGGGACTATCACCCTCTTTGGTCCTACTTTCCAGTAGATTCTAGTTCTTTGTGCAAGAAATGTCGTGGTCCTACAACCCCAACATTGCCGTAACAACATTGGTTTGGGCTAATCCGCGTTCGCTCGCCACTACTTACGGAATCACTTTTGTTTTCTTCTCCTCCGCCTACTTAGATGTTTCAGTTCAGCGGGTTTGCCCACCTATCGGTGTACTATGTCTTCAACATAGTGGGTTGCCCCATTCAGGTATTTACGGATCGTATCGTGTGTGCCAATCCCCGTAACTTTTCGCAGCTTATCACGCCTTTCATCGCCTCTGAGAGCCTAGGCATCCCCCATACGCCCTTATTTTGCTTATTGTACCAACATATTACTTAAAATATGCCGTTTCTTTTACTTGTCTAATGATAAACAAGTAAAAATGTTTTCTACTTTATTATTTTCTTATCTCAATATGTCAATGAACGTGTGTGCTAAATCTAATTAGCATCTTGTGGAGAATAACGGAGTCGAACCGTTGACCTCCTGCGTGCAAGGCAGGCGCTCTAGCCAGCTGAGCTAATCCCCCGTGTTTTAGTTGTCAGTTATCAGTCGTCTGTTGACAGTATAATGATAAAGACAACATCCATCGGATGACTCAACTTCTAAAATTTCCATAAGCTAAAAAATAGTAGTCCCGCCCAGACTCGAACTGGGGACCCCTACATTATCAGTGTAGTACTCTAACCAGCTGAGCTACGAGACTCTGTTTTTTACTTATTTGTATTATTTGAACTAACAGCAAGAGTAATATTATCATGAAATTCAATCCCATGTCGATCTATCGTCTTCTTTCTTGAAAGTGTTACCAAAATAACTAACATTCAAGCTCTAGAAAGGAGGTGTTCCAGCCGCACCTTCCGGTACGGCTACCTTGTTACGACTTAGCCCTAGTTACCAGTTTTACCCTAGGCAGCTCCTTGCGGTCACCGACTTCAGGCACCCCCAGCTTCCATGGCTTGACGGGCGGTGTGTACAAGGCCCGGGAACGTATTCACCGGATCATGGCTGATATCCGATTACTAGCGATTCCAGCTTCACGGAGTCGAGTTGCAGACTCCGATCCGAACTGTGACCGGTTTTGTAGATTCGCTCCTGGTCACCCAGTGGCTGCTCTCTGTACCGGCCATTGTAGCACGTGTGTAGCCCAAGGCGTAAGGGCCGTGATGATTTGACGTCATCCCCACCTTCCTCACAGTTTACACTGGCAGTCTTGTTAGAGTTCCCGACTTGACTCGCTGGCAACTAACAACAGGGGTTGCGCTCGTTATAGGACTTAACCTGACACCTCACGGCACGAGCTGACGACAACCATGCAGCACCTTGTAATTTGTCTTGCGAAAGATCTGTTTCCAAATCGGTCAAACTACATTTAAGCCTTGGTAAGGTTCCTCGCGTATCATCGAATTAAACCACATGCTCCACCGCTTGTGCGGGCCCCCGTCAATTCCTTTGAGTTTCATTCTTGCGAACGTACTCCCCAGGTGGGATACTTATCACTTTCGCTTAGCCACTGAGATTGCTCCCAACAGCTAGTATCCATCGTTTACGGCGTGGACTACCAGGGTATCTAATCCTGTTCGCTACCCACGCTTTCGTCCATCAGCGTCAATCCATTAGTAGTAACCTGCCTTCGCAATTGGTATTCCATGTAATCTCTAAGCATTTCACCGCTACACTACATATTCTAGTTACTTCCTAATAATTCAAGTTTAACAGTATCAATGGCCGTTCCACCGTTGAGCGATGGGCTTTCACCACTGACTTATTAAACCGCCTACGGACCCTTTAAACCCAATGATTCCGGATAACGCTTGGATCCTCCGTATTACCGCGGCTGCTGGCACGGAGTTAGCCGATCCTTATTCTTACAGTACCGTCAAGCTCCCTCACGAGGGAGTGTTTCTTCCTGTACAAAAGCAGTTTACAATCCATAGGACCGTCATCCTGCACGCGGCATGGCTGGATCAGGCTTGCGCCCATTGTCCAATATTCCTCACTGCTGCCTCCCGTAGGAGTCTGGTCCGTGTCTCAGTACCAGTGTGGGGGATCTCCCTCTCAGGACCCCTACCCATCGTCGCCATGGTAAGCCGTTACCTTACCATCTAGCTAATGGGACGCATGCTCATCTTTTACCGTTGGAACTTTAATGTGAAAACCATGCGATTCTCACATACTATGAGGTATTAATCCAAATTTCTCTGGGCTATCCCTCTGTAAAAGGTAGATTGCATACGCGTTACGCACCCGTGCGCCGGTCTCTAGCTCCGAAGAACTATACCCCTCGACTTGCATGTGTTAAGCCTGCCGCTAGCGTTCATCCTGAGCCAGGATCAAACTCTTCATCGTATATTATGCGAAGCAAATAAATTTGCTTCTATTTATTATGACAATGATCTAATGGTCTTTTTCGAATCTTACGATTCTATTACTCTTTAATTTGTTTTGAGATCTCTCTCAAAACGGCTGTCAATTCAATATGTCTAGGAACGTGTCTAACTTGTTTGTTGCGCTTATCTCTCAAAGCGGGTGCAAAAGTACAACTTCTTTTTTATCTCGCAAGTCTATTTGAAAATTTTTTAGAAAAAATACTTTCTTTTTTAACTCACTCAACTTACTTAAGAACTTGGCTCCTTTTGGGGAGGGCAAAGATAATTACTTTTTTATCTCTAGCAAATTTTTTACAAGTAAAATTTCTTTTATCTCCTTTTGTTTGCTTTTCAATATCTATGTAAGAACCTCGCCTTTATTGCGGGTGCAAAAGTACAACCTAAATCCACTCTGGCAAGTATTTTTTGAGTTTATTTTGCAGCTTTTTCTTAACTGGCTGATTCCCCGTTTTGTAAATACCAAAGTTTTTTATCAATTGGGAATTGTAAAGGTTGAATTAGAAGGTTCAAACAACAAAAATTCGATAAAGAATGTTGAATGTTGAACTTTGATATAGGTGTTTTCATCACAAACCGCGTTAGGGATAGAAGCGAAAAGCCCACAGCGCAGCGAGGACTTGTAGCATATAGCCCGGCCTAGTTTGCGAGGCTACGAGGCAAACCAGGTAACGCACTAGTGCTTAAAAATTCGAAGTTTATTTATTGGCAGCATTTACCTTTGCTTGCCAAGCAGTACTTAAATCGAAAAAATCTACTTTAATTGCAGGGGGTTGGTTTTGCAAACGACCGGTTTCGAAGGCGTACACTAATATGGATTCAATGAGATAATCTTCATTGTTTTGATACGGATCGTATTTGGTTTTTAAATTGATATCAAACAGTTTTGCCGTAACATTGGACCAAAATGCTTTCCAACCACTTTTTAAGTTAGTGATCAAATCGTAAGTAGTGGTGCCGGTTTGACGATGAATTAGTTTGACAAGAATTTGTCCTTGTTTGCGAGATAGCTTTTTTAGTTTTGCTTCAAACTCGTTGGTTAAATAATTCTCAACTATCTTGAAGTATTTCTTTTTTTCTTTTTCCGTTTTCAAATTGGCCATGCCACGATTTAAAGCGGTCAATCGCTCGGCAGTAATTTTAGCATAAGGATATACTTTTAACACTCGGTTTTGAAGTAATTGAAATTGCTTTCTGGCTTCAATATCCAATTTTTCTTTTCGAACAATGATTTCAGGAAGTTCAATGGTGTCATTTAAAATGGTATCGTTTTCTACTGTAAGATCAGACTCTTTTTGTATTACCTGCGCTTGAACGGCTGTCGATAGAAATGCGAAGCCAATTAGAAATAGAATGCGTTTCATTTGTGAAAAATTTAATTACAAAATTAGGCATTCTATACACAACTGTAATGCCAAATTTATAATTTAGCAAAAAAATATTTTATGAGCACTACATCTATATTAAACGAAAAATCGATTGCCTTTTTAGAAAGTTACCTTAATAATGCCTCGCCTACTGGTTTTGAAGCCGAAGGTCAAAAAATTTGGATGGATTATGTAAAACCCTATGTGGATACGTTTATTACTGATACGTATGGCACTGCTGTAGGAATCATTAATCCTGATGCTCCTTATAAAGTAGTTATTGAAGGGCATGCTGATGAGATTGCCTGGTATGTAAATTATATTACGGATGACGGATTAATATATGTAATAAGAAACGGTGGCTCTGACCATCAGATTGCACCTTCTAAACGTGTTAATATTCATACTAAAAACGGCATTGTAAAAGGTGTTTTTGGTTGGCCAGCCATCCATACTCGTAACCGAGGAAAAGAAGAACCAGCCAAAACCGATAATATCTTTATTGATTGCGGTTGCGAAAATAAAGAACAAGTTGAAAAATTGGGCGTACATGTGGGTTGTGTTATTACTTACCCTGACGAATTCATGGTCTTGAACGAAAATAAATTTGTTTGTCGCGCGATAGACAACCGTATGGGCGGATTTATGATTGCCGAAGTAGCGCGTTTGTTGCACGAAAACGGCAAAAAATTACCTTTCGGATTGTATATCACCAACTCGGTGCAAGAAGAAGTAGGATTGCGTGGAGCTGAAATGATTACACAAACCATCAAGCCTAATGTGGCTATTGTAACTGATGTTTGCCACGACTCTACCACTCCAATGATTGACAAGAAAATTGAAGGAGAGACAAAAATTGGTAAAGGACCTGTTGTTACTTACGCTCCTGCTGTTCAAAATAATTTAAGAGAATTAATTCTAAATACGGCCACCGAGAAAAAGATTCCTTTTCAACGACTAGCTTCGTCTCGAGTGACTGGAACAGACACAGATGCTTTTGCGTACAGCAATGGCGGTGTGGCTTCGGCGTTGATTTCGCTTCCATTGCGATACATGCACACGACAGTAGAAATGGTGCATCGCGAAGATGTGGAAAATGTCATTCAATTGATTTATGAAACCTTATTGAAAATAGAGAACGAAGAAACTTTTTCGTATTTCAAATAATAGTTTCTATTGGAGCTATTCCCGCTTTCCGCTCTATCTTTATAGTTTAGCTTCGGAAGCCTCAGCTAAATACTATAAAGGATGCCGCTGCAATCGGGGCTAAAAAAAACCGCAATTCAAAACAATTGAATTGCGGTTTTTTTATTTAAGCTAAATGAAGTTTATCTGTTTTCTAAAAACGCCACTACATTCTTTTCGATTCGCTCATTAATATTACTAATATCCGCTTTTATAAATTGTTCTCCCAAGATATTTTCATACAACTCAATATATCGTTCAGAAACCGATTCGATGTAGGTATCAGTCATATCTGGAATTTGTTGTCCTTCTTGTCCTTGAAAACCATTTTCAATCAACCAACGACGAACAAATTCTTTAGACAATTGTTTTTGTTCTTCGCCTTTGTCTTGTCTTTCTTGATAGCCTTCTGCATAAAAATAGCGAGAAGAATCAGGAGTATGAATTTCGTCAATTAATACAATTTGCCCGTCTTTGGTCTTACCAAATTCATATTTAGTATCCACCAAAATCAAACCTCGGCTAGCCGCAATTTCAGTTCCTCTTTGAAACAAAGCGCGGGTGTATTGTTCTAAAACCAAATAATCTTCTTCGGTAACAATTCCTTTCGACAAAATAGCTTCTCTCGAAATATCCTCATCATGAGAACCATTATCCGCTTTGGTTGTTGGGGTGATTATAGGAGTTGGAAATCGGTCGTTTTCTTTTAATCCTTCTGGCATGGTTACTCCGCAAAGTATTCTTTTACCCGCAGCATATTCTCGTGCTGCATGACCCGAAACATAACCACGAATCACCATTTCTACTTTAAAAGGCTCGCACAAATGACCAACTGCAACATTAGGATCAGGTGTTGCGATTAACCAATTGGGAACGATGTCTTGTGTCATTTTCATGAATTGTGTAGCAATTTGATTCAGGATCTGTCCTTTGTACGGAATTCCTTTTGGCAATACCACATCAAAAGCAGATAATCTATCCGTTGCAATCATGACCAATAGATCATCATTTATATTGTATACTTCACGAACTTTTCCACGATAAACTGATTTTTGTCCTGGAAAATTAAAGTTAGTAGTTGTAATTGTTGAACTCATTATTTTATTGTGTTGTTTCGAATTGCGGCAAATTTAGCATTAATTCATGGAGAATAAAATTATTTATTTAGCAAAGTAGAATTGAATAAATCCAAGATTCTACCATATTCATCCACCCATGAATACGTTTCTTTAAATCCATGTGACTCAACAGGAAAACTAGCTAGACTCCATTTTTTCTTCCCTAATTCAATAAATCGTTGCGATAAACGTACAACATCTTTGTATTCTACATTATCATCTACCATGCCGTGAAGCATCAATAAATTGCCTTCTAAATTATTAGCAAAATAAATAGGTGAACTTTTTTTATAAGCATCCGGATCGGTTTCAGGGAAATTCAAAATATTCCCAGTATAGCCGTGGTTGTAATGTGCCCAATCAGTTACCGAACGTAAAGCGGCTCCAGCGGCAAATTCTTTAGGTGTAGTTAGCATTCCCATTAAAGTGATAAAACCTCCGTATGAACCTCCATATATCCCTACTCTATTTGGATCTACTCCATAATTTTGAACTAAGAAATTTTTTCCATCGATTTGATCGGAAAGATCTTTACCTCCCATAAAACGATAAATACCAGTTCTCACATCTCGTCCGTATCCATCACTTCCTCTATAATCAATATCCAAAACAGTATAACCTAAATCAGTCAGCAAATTATGGAACATATATTCTCTATGATACGTACTCCAATGATTATGCGCATTTTGCAAATAGCCCGCTCCATGGACAAAAATAACAGCGGCTTTATTAGCTTGATTTCTATTTGGTGTATACAAACGAGCATTGACTGGTGTTCCGTCTTGTGCTTTGAAAGTAATCACTTCTGGACTTCTCCAATTATATTCCTGGAATGCTGCAGTAGTCGAAAACGTAATTTGATTTAAAGAACTTCCTTTCTTATTGGTAGCCCAATACAATTCCCAAGGTTTGTTTTTGTATGAATAACGAACTAACAAGGTTTTCTCATCAGGTGAAAGACTCACTTCATGAGCACCGTCATTGGTTAATATAGGTTGCAAAATCGCATCCGAAACATTCATTTTGTACCACTCACGATTCCCTGGATGAGTGGTATTGGTAGTTAAGTAAAACGTTTTTTTATCTTTTGATAAATCTACACCACGAACTTCCCAGTTGCCTTGAGTTAGTTGTACTTTTTTATTGGTTCTTAAATTGTAGGTATACAAATGGGAATAACCTGTTATTTCTGACTGAAAGTAAATGGTTTCGTTATCGGCCAAAAAACCTAAAGTCCCAGAACTAAATGCATAGGACGGAATTCCGGGCCCACCAATCCAAGCCTCATCGTGTTGGTGTTCAATTTCTTTAAAACTTCCTGTAGCTAAATTCAAGTTAACCAACCAACGGTCCTTGTTATCTTGACTTCTAATTTCAACAATGGCATACGATCCATCTTGATTGTAAATTGGAGCTTGTGCTACAATCAGTTTGTCTTTCTTATCTAGATTTTTATTTTTTTCATACAATTTGAAATAATCAGGAACATCTTGAATATGACTCAAAGACGAAAAATTGACCATATACACTGTATCCTTTGCCACATTATAGATACCCATTTTTGTATTTACAAAATTATTAGTCGAAACTTTTGTTTTGGTATCTCTGAATTTGTTATAGCCATCGGCTGTAATAAAAAGCTCCATTTCTTCTTGTTTTACCTCAGCTTCTTCTCGTAAACGGAAAGTAACAAAATCTCCCTTCGGACTGGCTTTGGTACTTTCAATACTGTTTTTTCCAAAGAAATACGGTTTTGGAAAATCTGATTTTGCATCATCATTAGCTGTATTCCATTTCTCTTTTTGTTCTTGGTCCCTAACAAATTGAAACAATTCTTTTTGTTGCTCTTTCAAAAAAGATTCTTTTTCTTTTGGCTTTTCCTCTGATTTTCCCTTTTTAAAATTGGTCAACTGAACCAATGACCCAAGTTTGGTATCGAATTTAAAAAGATTATCACTTTGTTTAAAATAAACAACCCCTTCCTCTTTTCCTATCTGAAGATTGGAAACCGGCACACTATGCTGAAATAATTTTTTGATTTTTTTATCTTTAATGGCATACGAATACAGTTGTCCTTTGTCTATGTAGTAATAGATTCCGCTACCTTCTTTTTCCACAAATCGAATTTTCGAAAACCTAGCTTCCTCTTTAGACGCTTTTTGTGGAGCTTTCATTCCTTTTTTCCAATAGTAAGTCAAATTACCCCATTCTTTATTCGGATTCCAATCAAAATAAATGGTCGATCCATCCAAAGACCATCTTTCATTTTCAGGGAGATTCCCAATGAAATCATTTCCTTTCATTATTTCTTCCAGCTTCAATGATTGTGCTTGGAAAATAGTGGACCAAAAAATACAAATAAAAAGTAGTAAGATTTTTTTCATCGTTTTTTAAATTAATTCTTTAATAATAAATCGGAAAGATAATTAGCCACTCCATCCTCGTGATTAGTAGCGATTACTTCCATATGAGATAATTTGTTTTTTAAAGTGTCTGGTGCATTGCCCATAATCAGTCCTTTACCAGAAGTCACCAGCATCATTTCATCATTAAACCCATCTCCAAAAGAAATGGCATGGCTAAAATCTAAATTCTCTTTTTCTAAAATTTTTGCAATTGCATGGCTTTTGTCGACATTTTTATCCATGAATTCAAGGCAAATAGGCAGACTAAATGCATGATTGAAAGTTTCAGGATGGTGCTCTAAAATCAAATCCCGAAGAGCCATTAATTTCTCTTGATTTTCGTGGGTAAAGAAAATTTTAATGGCTTCAAAATCCTCTAACTCCTCGAAATTTACTAATTCACGATGGTATGTAACTTCTTTGGAAAAGCTATTTAATTTTTCATTGTGTATGTTCGTTTGCCAAACTTCTTCCTTAAATAAAACTGTAGTTATGTCTGGGTCAATGTCTAACGCCAAAATGGATTTTACTAGTTCGCTTTCCATATTGACTGAAAAAAGCAATTCTTTTTCAGGCGAATGAATTCTGGCGCCATTTGAAGTAACTAAATATAAGGGTACCTCTAATTTTTCGACTAAAGGCATGGCATCCAAATGATGGCGACCTGTAGCTACAACAATTAAATACTTTTGTTGGTGCAATTCTTGAAAAACCGATTTTGTATAGTCTGAAATTACGTGATGTTGATTCAATAAAGTACCGTCTAAATCACTGATAATAACCTTCGTGTTTGCTTTAATCATCCTATAACTCCCCTACTTAATTAATCGTTATTCTCAATTTTTTTATAGGCTTCGATTACTTTTTTAACCAATCGGTGGCGCACCACGTCTTTGTCATCCAAATAAATAATCCCAATACCGTCGACATCTTTCAACACTAACAATGCTTCTTTTAAACCTGAGATAGTGCGACGAGGCAAATCAACCTGACCTGGATCTCCCGTAATCATGAACTTAGCATTCTTACCCATACGAGTTAAAAACATTTTCATTTGAGAATGCGTGGTATTTTGTGCCTCATCTAAAATCACAAAAGCATTATCTAAAGTTCGTCCACGCATGAAGGCCAGAGGAGCAATTTGAATAATTCCTTTTAAAATATAATCTTCAATTTTTTCATTGGGCAACATATCGCGCAACGCATCGTATAAGGGTTGCATGTAAGGATCCAATTTCTCCTTCATGTCACCAGGTAAGAAACCAAGGTTTTCTCCTGCTTCAACCGCAGGACGAGTCAATATTATGCGTTTGACTTCTTTTTCTTTTAATGCTTTAACCGCCATTGCCACACCTGTGTATGTCTTTCCAGTACCAGCAGGTCCCACAGCAAAAACCATATCGTTTTTGGTCAAAGTATCAACTAATAATTGTTGATTAGGTGTTAACGCTTTGATCAACTTTCCTCCTACTCCATGAACTAATATTTTGTCATGACCATTGATATTTCGTTCGTCTTGACCATCGCCCAAAATAACGCGTTCAATGACATTATCATCAATATTGTTGTAGCGAGTAAAATGCAACATCAAGCGTTGAAATCGTTTTTCAAACTCATCTAGAACCTCTTTTTCGCCAAAAGCTTTGAGGGTTGTCCCACGAGCCACAATTTTTAATTTGGGATAGTATTTTTTAATCGTTTCCAAATGAGCATCCTGATCACCCCAAAATTCTTTAGGAGCAATGTCAACTAATTCAATGATTCTTTCGTTCAAATTGGGAGTTTTTAGAGTATTAATTCGTCTTGAAGCAACCGTTAAATCAATTAAAATTCCGAAATAGAAAAAATTTTTCTTTATTTCGTTTTTGAATTTACTATTGTTAGCTTTGCATTTCTCAAATTTAATGAAATTTAGGCTTACCCAAACTCAATAGTTATAAACAAAATTATGTCAATAATTACCCTTACTACCGATTACGGCTTGAAAGATCACTTTGTAGGTGCTCTTAAGGGTAAAATTATATCGGAATATCCTGAAGTTAACATTATTGATATCTCACACGACATTGATCCATTTAACATACTTGAAGCGAGTTATATTATTGGCGCTGCCTATAGTAGTTTTCCCAAAGGAACGGTACATATTATTGGCGTAGATAGTGAACGAAATAAAGAAAACCAACACATTGCCATCCAATGGAATGATCAATATTTTATTGGAGCCGACAATGGGATTTTGAGTATGCTTACGCAAAAAGTAGTCCCTCAAAAAATGGTGGCTATCACCATTCACGATCGTTTGCATACTGATGCATCTGATTTAGATGTGTTTGTAAAAGTGGCTTGCCATTTGTCTAAAGGTGGTTTGTTGAATGTAATTGGAAAAGAAATCGTTCAATTAAAATCGGTAACTGGTTTACAGGCGAGTGTGGCCAATGACTTTAACTCTATCAAAGGCAATGTAATTTACATCGATCATTTTGGGAATGTTGTGACCAATATCTCCAAAAAACAATTTTTGGATGTAGCCAAAGGCAGACCTTATGAAATTGTCATGAAAACTAAAAATATCAAAACGATTTTACCTAATTATTCAGCTGTGGCAACCAATGAAAATTATGCCATAAAGAATTATGAGGGAGAAAAATTAGCTATTTTTAACGAAGCGGGTTTTTTAGAAATCGCTATTTTTAGAAGTAATCCTTCAAAAATTGGTTCGGCCAATAGTTTACTCGGATTAAGTTACAGAGATGTGGTTTTGATTCAATTTAAAAACTAATTCGGCTATGTTTGTTCGAATCGTTAAGTTGAGTTTTCACCCAGAAAATATTCCGGTATTTCTTGAAAATTTTGAATTGGTTAAAAATCAAATACGAAATTTCCCCGGAAATCGTTTATTAGAATTGTATCAAGACAAAACAAATTCTTCCATTTTCTTTACCTACAGTTATTGGGAAAGCGAAGAAGATTTGGAAAACTATAGAAAATCAAAATTATTCAATGAGGTTTGGGATTTTACGAAGAAACTATTCAATGATAAACCCGAAGCTTGGAGCGTTGACAAATTAGACCGTTTAGTGTAAAACAAAAACAGATGAAATCAATCGTATTACGTGAAATAAAATCATTCTTTGGTTCGCCAATTGGGTATTTGGTGATTGCCATTTTCCTTATTTTGAACGGACTCTTTCTTTGGGTGTTTGAAGGAGATTATAATATATTAAATTCGGGTTTTGCTGATTTGACTCCTTTTTTCACCTTGTCACCTTGGATTCTCGTTTTCTTAATTCCTGCGGTTACCATGCGTAGTTTTTCGGATGAAAAAAAACAGGGTACTTTGGAATTGTTATTAACCAAACCTTTAAGTGTTTGGGAGATTGTAAATGGGAAATTTTTGGGGGCAGTACTTTTGATTTGCATCGCAATTATACCCACATTTATCTATGTAGCGGCCATTTCTTGTTTTGGAATGCCTGAAGGAAATATTGATATGGGAAGTACCTTGGGTTCCTATTTTGGCTTAGTTTTCTTGGTTGGCGCATATGCCGCAATTGGACTATTTACCTCGACACTTTCAGACAACCAAATTGTTGCATTCATCATTGCGGTATTTCTATGCTTTTTGTTCTATTTTGGTTTTGAAGCATTGGCTACTGTTTTACCCACTTTTTCAAATACAATTGCCTACTTAGGCATGCAAGACCATTTTAAAAGTATGAGCCGTGGTGTTTTGGACACTCGCGACATTCTCTATTTCAGTAGTATTATTATAGTGTTTCTTTCCTTGACGGTTAACCAATTAAAATCATTTCAATCGCAATGAATACTGTAATTAAAAATAGGCTAAAATCAGTTGGAATTACACTATTCCTTCTATTGGTTATAAACACCATTGGTAGTTTCTTTTTCTATCGATTGGATTTGACCAAAGACAAAAGATACACCTTGTCTTCAACGTCATTAAACATTATTGAACAAGTTAAAAACCCATTGTATATCAAAGTATATATGCAAGGTGAATTACCTTCTGAATTCAAACGACTCCAATTGGAAACCCGTCAAATGCTAGAAGAATTTCAAGGATATAATTCTAATATTGTTTTCGAATTCATAGATCCTTTGGAAGATGAAGCTACAAGCATGGATAACATCAAAGAATTGTACCGCAAAGGCCTTACTCCTATCAATATTTCTGTAGATGACAAAGGAAAACAATCGCAAGCTATGGTTTTTCCTTGGGCTATTGCTGTCTACGATAATAAAGAAGTTAATATTCCTCTTTTGAAAAATATCATGGGGGCTTCGACTACAGATAAGATTATTGGATCCGTGCAACATTTGGAATATTCTACAGCTGATGCGTTGTATAAAATTACGAACTACAAGCAGAAAAAAATTGCAATTATTAAAGGAAATGGTGAATTGCACGAAGCGTATATTGCCAAATTTTTATTGCAAACCAAAGAGAGCTACCACATTGGTCCGTTTACTTTGGATTCTGTTGCCAAACAACCTTTAAATTCTTTAACCGAATTAAAAAAATACGATTTAGCCATTATAGCCAAACCCACTGAAGCTTTTTCTGAAAATGAAAAACAAGTACTGGATCAATATATTGTAAATGGAGGAAAAACGATTTGGTTAATCGATCAGGTAGTGGCAGAAATGGATAGTTTATACAGTCCTACTGGCAGTGCTTTAGCGTTTCCAAGAGATTTAAACTTAAATGATTTTTTCTTTAAATACGGTGTCCGAATTTATCCTGATTTAGTCAAAGACGAACAAGGAAGTCCAATAAAACTAGCTACTGGAGAACAAGGGAATGCCACTCAATATCAAGAATTCAATTGGAAATTTGCACCACAGGTCTATTCGCAAAGTAATCACCCCATTGTAAAAAACTTAGGCGGTATCAAATTTGATTTTGCCAATGCGATTGACACCCTTAAAAACGGTATCAAGAAAACCGTTTTATTGCAATCCTCTCCCTATTCGAAACGAATAGGAACGCCTACCGAAATCAATTTGAATAGCGTTAACGAAGAAACTAGCCCAGCTGATTATTTGAACAAAGGCCATATTCCGTTAGCGGTTTTGTTAGAAGGAAAATTCCATTCCATGTTCGAAAACCGTATTTTGGCTTTTGACCAAAATAATTTTCAAGCCAAAGGAAAATCGAGTAAAATGATTGTTATTTCGGATGGTGATATCATTAAAAATCAATTGGATAAAAATGGAATACCTGTAGAATTAGGTTACGATCAACGCTCCGGTAATTTGTATGACAACAAGGATTTATTAATGAATTGTGTCAATTATTTATTGGATGATACCGGACTTATTAACATTCGCTCCAAAGATTTAGATTTGCCTTTATTAGACAAAGAAAAAGTATATGAAAACTATACTAATATACAATTACTAACTATCGGGCTTCCAATAGCTATTTTAGGTGTTTTTGGCTTTCTGTTTTCTTTCCTAAGAAAAAGAAAATACAGCCGATAGATGTTAATAAAAATTTTTCCATACTAAACTAGTTTACGATATATTTGTAAAAAAGTATATCCCAAAAAATATAAAATATAACAGATGAAATTTATAGTATCGAGTTCGTACTTATTAAAACAATTACAAGTGCTAGGAAGCGTTATCAATAGCAATAATACTTTACCTATTTTAGATAATTTCCTATTTGAATTGAACAACAATCTTTTGACAGTTTCTGCTTCTGATTTAGAGACTACGATGTCTGCTACTTTGGATATTGATTCTACCAGCCAAGGAAGTGTTGCAGTTCCTGCCAAATTGCTTTTAGAAATACTTAAAACTTTCCCTGAACAACCCCTGACTTTCACTGTTGAAGAAAACAGTACAATCGAAATTAGCTCTAATTCTGGAAAATATGCCTTGGCATATGCTCCGGGTGAAGAATTTCCTAAATCGGTAAACTTAGACGAACCTTCAGTAACTTTAGTTCCTGCAGATGTGTTGGCAACAGCAATCAGTAAAACTATTTTTGCTGCTGGAAATGATGATTTACGTCCAGTAATGTCAGGCGTATTCTTTCAGTTTTCTCCACAAGGATT
Source organism: Flavobacterium ammoniigenes (assembly GCF_020886055.1). Classification (NCBI taxonomy): domain Bacteria; kingdom Pseudomonadati; phylum Bacteroidota; class Flavobacteriia; order Flavobacteriales; family Flavobacteriaceae; genus Flavobacterium; species Flavobacterium ammoniigenes. The sequence continues at coordinate 1,977,484 of NZ_AP025184.1, forward strand.
GACATTTGTTGCAACAGATGCTCATAAATTAGTAAAATATGCTCGCACCGATGTAACGGCTTCTCAAGTAGCTGATTTCATTATGCCGAAAAAACCATTGAATATTTTAAAAAGTATTTTAGGTGCTTCGGATGCAGAAGTGAAAATTGAATACAACGATTCTAATGCGACTTTCTCATTTGACAATTATTTGTTGATGTGTCGTTTAATCGATGGAAAATATCCAAACTACGAAGCGGTAATTCCTAAGGAAAATCCAAACAAATTAATGATTGACCGATCTCAATTTTTGAGTTCTGTGCGTCGTGTGGCTATTTTCTCTAATAAAACTACTCACCAAATTCGTTTGAAAATTGCAGGTGCTGAATTGAATATTTCTGCTGAAGATATTGATTACTCAAACAAAGCCGAAGAAAGATTGACTTGTGATTATCAAGGAGACGATATGCAAATAGGGTTCAACTCACGTTTCTTAACTGAAATGTTAACTAACCTACAATCCGATATGATCATGTTAGAAATGTCATTACCCAACCGCGCCGGAATCCTTACACCTGTTGATGGTTTAGAAGAAGGAGAAACCGTAACGATGTTAGTTATGCCAGTTATGTTGAACGCCTAATTCAACTCATTTAAATAAAATAAAAAACCGCTATTCAATTGGATAGCGGTTTTTTTATTTTTAGAATCTATTCCTTTATTGGAATTGATAAAATTGGAATCTCAAAATCAGTGGCTAACTTTTTAGTTAAACTGGTATGAAAGAGTCCTTCAAAAAAACCTCTTTTATAGGGCAACATAATTAAAACATCTACTTCTTTATACATAATAAAATTAGTGATAATGGCTTGAACATCATCATCTTCAATAGTATAAAAGTCGATTGGTTCTGATTTGAATTCTTCTTTCCATTCGGCAATCGTAGCATTAGTAATATCTGAGTTGGAGGTTTTAACATACAAACATTTTACTTTTGCTTTTGCCTTATGTGCCAATTGTAATACGATTTGCAATGCCTTTTTATCTTTTGATCTAAATCGAGTAGTGAAACCAATGGTGTGTATTTTTTGAAATGGCGCATTAGAAGGAATACAATAAACCGGTATACCTGCATCTGTTATGATCGAACTCGCATTGGTACCCATAAAAAAACTTTCCCAACCAGTCGCTCCTGAAGTACCCATAACCAAATAATCAATCGCGTCATCTTTAATTGATTCTTTGATGGCTGAAACCAAATCCCCATCTTTCAATCGGTGAGACATTTTAATTTTGTCGAGATGATGTACTTCGGCAATTGCTCGCAACTTTGGAATTTCGTTCTTAAACATTTCAAATTCACTTAATTCCACCGAATCATAAATTGCGGCATAATTCTCCGGAAAAAATTGATTGTCGTAAATAGGCAATTCAAAAGAATGCAACAAAATTAATTCGCCATGAACCATTTTGGCGAATTCTAATGCATGAACAAACGCATTATTGGCAACTTCAGAAAAATCAGTAGGAAATAGAATCTTTTTCATAAATAAAGTGTTTATCAATTTATTTTATCAAAATTAGTTACAACAATTTTGATATAAAATGATAATTATCAGTAATTTACAATTATTATAGTTGTCTTACACCTTCCAAAATAATACCCAAATTTACCCAGAGAGTTTTATTATCTTTGTGACTTAGAATAATCAAAATGATGTACACCGATTCCATCGTAGCCTTAGCAACACCCTCGGGGGCTGGAGCAATTTCAATAATTAGAGTTTCTGGACCAGACGCCATCGAAATAGGCGCCAGTGTTTTTAAATCAATCAAAAACAAGGATTTAAAACAACAGAAAACACACACCTTACATTTGGGGCATATTATTGATGAAGGAAAAACTTTAGATGAAGTTTTGATTTCTATTTTTAAAGGCCCTAATTCCTACACAGGTGAAAACACCATCGAAATTTCCTGTCATGGTTCTACTTACATTCAACAACAAATAATCCAATTATTACTGCGTAAAGGTTGTCGCATGGCCGATGCCGGTGAATTTACCTTACGCGCTTTTTTAAACGGTAAATTAGATTTGTCACAAGCCGAAGCAGTTGCTGATTTGATTTCGTCAGACAACGAAGCCTCACACCAAATTGCGATGCAACAAATGCGTGGCGGATTCTCTAACGAAATTGCCAGACTGCGAGAAGAACTATTAAATTTTGCTTCTTTAATCGAATTGGAATTAGACTTTGCGGAAGAGGATGTTGAATTTGCTGATCGAACACAATTTCATGAATTACTCAACCGTATCGAATTTGTTCTGAAAAGATTGATTGATTCTTTTGCTGTAGGAAATGTTATTAAAAACGGAATTCCTGTGGCTATCGTGGGCGAACCCAACGTGGGCAAATCGACTTTATTAAATGCTTTATTGAATGAAGAACGTGCCATAGTTTCAGACATTGCTGGAACAACAAGAGATACCATCGAGGACGAATTAGTCATTGGAGGTATTGGTTTCCGATTTATTGATACGGCTGGAATTCGCGAAACTAAAGACGTAGTAGAAAGTATTGGAATTCAAAAAACTTTCGAGAAAATTGAACAAGCCCAAGTCGTACTTTATTTGTTTGAAAGTTTAAAGTTTAAAGTTTCAGGTTCTGAATATGTTACTGAAATTGAAAAAGTTAAAAACAAATATCCGCTTAAACCTGTAGTAATTGTAATCAACAAATCGGATCTAATTTCGAGTGAAGAAACAGAAAGTCTTATTGTACAACTTGAAACTTTAAACCTGAAACAAATTTTAATCTCAGCCAAACAAAAAACGGGCATTGATGAACTTAAAAACACTTTACTTTCTTTTGTAAATACAGGAGCTTTACGAAATAATGAAACTATTGTAACCAACACGCGTCATTATGATTCGTTACTGAAAGCATTGGACGAAATTCAAAAAGTTAAATTTGGATTGGAATCCAATCTATCCAGCGATTTAATGGCATTGGATATTAAAGAAGCCTTGTACCATTTCGGCTTAATTACTGGTCAAGTAACAAACGATGAATTGCTTGGAAACATTTTTGCTAATTTTTGTATCGGAAAATAAAACTACAACAGTCTATGAAAAAATATTTTTTACATAACGGAACCGAAAGCTCAGGTCCTTTTAGCTTTGACGAATTACGAGCGATGAAAATTACTAAAACCACACCCGTTTGGTTTGAGGGAATGGAAAAGTGGAAATATGCAGGAGATGTAGAAGAACTGTACGAATTAGTTGCAGTTACTCCTCCTCCATTTCAAGTAGAAGAAACTGTGGTGCCACAAGCGCCAAAAACAACTAGCAATGCTGCTTTTTTAGGGCTTTCAAAAAATACTTTTATTATAGTAATTGTACTAATTGTAGTAGGTTCAACTATTGCGATTAATATTGTTCAAAATATTCGTAGTGAAGAATTAGAAGCTAAAAACAAAAAAACAGAATTAGAAAACAGACAGTTTTTATTACAGCAAAAAGAAATTGAAGCTCAAAAAAAATTAATTGAAGAGCAAGAAAAAGCGGAAGCTGAACGAACAGCCCGAGAAAAAAAACAAACGATAATCGATCGCATAGCAGCTATAGAAAACGAAATGGCAGTTACCAAAGATAATTTAGACACTGCTAAAGAAAAATTGGCCAAAGCAACCGACTTCAAAGTATTGCGAACTTCAACAGAAAAAAGCGAAGAACTTAAAAAAATCAAACAAGAAATCGTTGATTTTGAACAAGAATTGGAAGACCTAGAATTAGAACAAAACCGATTAAATCTAGAATTAGATAAAATCAAATAATGCTACAACTCAAAATAGTCGCCGTCTACGTACATCCACTCGCCATTTTCTTCTACAAAACGGGAATGTTCATGATGTACTTGTAACTCTTTATTTGGGTTGAAATAGAAAGCTTTGAATTCAACCGTATTTGAAGTAACACGAATTATTTCAAGGCGTTGCCATTGATTACTGGTTGCCCAATACAAAATTTCATTCTTGGAATGAGTAGTTCTTGTACTGGAATGCGTTGTTGCAATCAAATAATCTGCATTGTGAGTGGCATAGGCAGAATAGCGTGATCGCATCAGTACTTCTGCAGTAACTGCTTTTTGATTGCCCACGAGTATTGGCTCACAACATTGTGTAAAAGGAAAAGCCGACCCACAAAAACAACTTTGAGTCACCATTTAATTTAACTCGTTAATTTTTTGATGCAATTGATTTAAGAGTACTTGATAACGACTTATTTCAATTAAGTCGGCATCATCGTCTGAAAAATCAAGAAAATCGTCCAGTTGCTGGCTTATTTCCACCAATTTATTGTTGGCTTCTTTTCCGTTTTTAGCGGCAATTAAATCGATTATTTTTTGTACTTCTTGTTGTAATAAATTGAAATCGTTATTTTCCATAAGGTCATTAATTAGTGGTGTCTTCGGGCTTATTGGTATTGAATTGCTTGACAATTTGCTTCAACTTTTCTTTCCGAGCCATAGCCGCTTTTTTGGCTTTGTCTTGCTCTTTGTGCAATTTGTCGTTATGCTTTTTGATATTTCGTTCGTTATTTCTACCCATAATTGATTTAGCGTTGTTCGCTTTTTATTTCTTCCAAAGACTTATTAGTATAAATAAGTCCATTTATAATTTTCATTCGCAAGTTATCCAAATCATCGTACTCAAAATACTTTGCCCAAGAAGTCAATTCAAATAAATTGCGCACTTGTTTGATCCGCTTAGCGGTTTCAAAACTTGTTCGAAGTACTGCTTTTTGATCGTAAGATGGATTGTTTTTATGTTGGTATTGTACCGTTTTAGTGTCAAAATTAGCTTCCAAATAATACAATTTATCCTCTGCGTTATCTGGATAAAAACTAGTCCATAGTGCAAAACCCAATTTTTGTTTTGACAACGATGTTTCTTGCATAGGTTCTAAACGCCATTTACTATTAGCCAATCTTCCCCAGTGATTGGACAATCTGTACATTCCCTCTTTGGTATAATAATAAGAACTACCTGCCTTACTTGCATATTGAACCTCTAGACCATCGATAGCATCAAGTGGTACTTCATGAAATACACAGAATGTATTCTTGAATGAATTTGGGCTTGGACGAAAGGATTGTTTCATGTCACAAAAGTAAGTAGAATCTGCTTTTCAGCCTAACCAAACAATAATTGATTAAGTTTGCAGTCTAATAATTAAAAAATACAAGATTATGTCAAAATCTTCACACGATAAAATGCTTCAAAAGGGAGTTTTTACAGGAAAAATGGAACAGGATGAAAATGGTAACTTTTTTTGTGGAGACTACTTATTGGATTATAAATTAGCTTCTACCCATCATGCCATTGGCGATTGGATTACCATTAAATCCATAATAGAAAATCCAAGTGATATTAGTTATGACAAATATCCTAAAAAATCAAAAAACTTTGACAAAGCCAATTACAAAGAAGAATAACAATTACTATACTTCCTAAAATTTAAGAATATTCTTTGGTCCAAACCAAAAACTTAAAAAAAAGTGTACCTTTGCAAAAAATTTGTCGATTTGGAACAATAATCCATTACAAACAAACAAAAAGACAAATAGTTATCTTTATTTATGAAAAAAATAGTTGAATACCGTAAGTTATTAAATGTTGACAAAACTGTCGATTTAAAAGATTTAAAAACCATTTATCGCAATGCGATGAAAGATGCACATCCTGATAAATTTCAAGGTGATGAAGCGGGTTTAAAAGCGGCAGAAGAAAATAGTAAATTAATTATTGAAGCCTATCACTTTTTAGTAAGTATTAATCCAGAAACGATTAAACAAAACTTACCTGAATACACTGAAACCATTTCTACTTCAACCATTACTGATTATAAATTTGTAGACGGACGATTGATTATCAATTTTTCAAATGGAAGTGTGTACGAATACATCAGTGTACCAAAAGCAACCTACGTAAAAATGGTCAATGCAGACTCTCCTGGACGTTTTGCAAAAAGACATATTTTGAATAACTTTACTTGGAGAAAAACGATCAACCAAGACTAAAACAAGTACATTTTAATAATTTAAGCACACTTTTTAGTGTGCTTTTTTTATATTCTTCTTTATCAAATAAAGACCTACTAATACAAAAAACCTATAATACTAAATACAACAAAAATTTAAGATTAAAAAAGTAGTGATACTTTATAATTTTAAATACTTTTGTCAACTTAAATCATTTAACAAACTTATAATGAAAAAAATAATTGTATTACTTTCTGCTGCAGTAGTTTTAGTTGCATGTAGCAAAGCTGGAAAAGGAGAATATGTAATTTCTGGTACCGCAAAAGGAGTTGAAAACGGAAAAACTATTATTCTTGAAACGCAAGATGAGACTGGATTAATCGCTAAAGATACTGTAAAAGTAGAAAATGGTAAATTTGAAATGACAGGTAAAATTACTGAGCCTGCTTTTTATACAATTAAATTGGAAGGTGCTCCAGCTCCAATCCCATTTATCTTAGAAGATGGAGAAGAAGTAACTATCGAAATCAACAAAGACAGTATTCAAAAATCAAAAGTTTCTGGTACTTATAATAATGATGAATACGTAAAATTCACAGAAGAACTAGCTAAAATTCAAAAGAAATTAGTTGATTTTCAAACTAAGAATACACCAGCTATGCAAGCGGCTCAACAAGCAAAAGACACTGTTGCAATTACTAAATTAATGCAAGAATTTGGTAAAATTCAACAAGAAGTAGGTGAAGCTGCTAAAGCAAAATACCTTACTTATGCTGAGACACATCCGAAATCATTTATTTCAGTTCTTATTTTACAAGGAATGTTAAATGACCCAACTACTGATGTTAAAAAAGCTGAAGCTACATTTAATGAATTAGAAGAGAGAATTCAAAACACAAAACCAGGTAAAGCCGTAAAAGAAGCTTTGGCTAAATTAAAATCAGGACCTGCTGCACCACCAGCTATTGGTGGAGCAAAATGAAGAGCTGACTTTTCTGCACCTAATCCTGCAGGAAAAGTAGTTTCATTAAAAGAGAGTTTAGGAAAAATAACTATTGTTGATTTCTGGGCTTCTTGGTGTGGTCCGTGTCGTAAAGAAAACCCGAATATGGTTGCCCTTTACAAAGAGTTTCACTCAAAAGGGTTAAATATCATAGGTGTTTCTTTAGACAAAGAAGCAAAAGCTTGGAAAGAAGCAATTGCAAAAGACCAACTGAACTGGGTTCAGGTTTCTAATTTAAAACACTGGGACGAACCAATTGCAAGACAATATAATGTCGAATCTATACCAGCAACATTTATTTTAGATGCCACTGGAAAAGTAATTGCAAAAGATTTAAGAGGAGCTGATTTACGCAATAAAATCGCATCTCTTTTAGCTAAATAAAGAACTCAATTATTGAAAATAAAAAAATCTCCCAATGGGAGATTTTTTTATTTTATTCAATACCAATAGGTTAAAAATTATACCGAAATTATGTGGTGTTTTAATTTGCAAACATCAAAACAGTTTATATATTTGCAACCGCTTAGACAAACAAAACGGCCTAGTCTAGGAAATGGGGAGATACTCAAGCGGCCAACGAGGGCAGACTGTAAATCTGCTGTGAAAACTTCGCAGGTTCGAATCCTGCTCTCCCCACAAAAAAGTCCCGATGTATGTCGGGACTTTTTTATTGGAAACAATTATAACTTTCCTAATCGCTGCATAACAAACAGCACTATAATTGGAATTGTCAATAATACAACCATTTCAGTATGATCGATTAGTAATTGAGGCTGCTCAATTAATGTAATAACATACCCTCCAACTGCACCTCCAAAATGAGCTGAATGTCCAATATTGTCATTTTTTGATTTCATTCCGTAAATAGAATACAGCAAATACAAAATTCCGAATAGATAGGCCGGTATAGGAATTATAAAGAAAAGTCCCAACATCATATCCGGTTGCAACAAAATGGCTGAGTACAAAACACCAGTGACTGCTCCAGAAGCACCAACAGCTCGATAACTATAGTTGTTCTTATTAAAAAGCAAGGTCAACAAATTGCCAAAAATCAAACTTCCCATATAAACTAGTACAAAAGTCCAGTTTCCTAAATAGGCTAAAACCAAGGGAGCAAAAAACCAAAGCGTTACCATATTAAAAAATAAATGCCCCATATCGACATGTAAAAAACCTGAAGAAATCATTCTGATTTGCTCTCCTTTCAGGATGCTACCAACATGGAATTCAAATTTTCTAAAAAAAGAAAGATCGTTAAATCCTCTATAGCTAATTAGAACTGTAATAGCTATGATTACAATCAAAAGTATATTCATTATGTATCCATTTTAGTGAATGGTAAAGATAGTAATTCAGTCAAATTGCAGTTGTTCTCGTTCTTATTTATATTTCAACAATTATTTTGATTTATATTTGTAAAAAATTACCGCATGCAATTTTTGATTTATAGTATTAGTTTCCCTTTTCTTTGGATTATATCAAAGTTACCCTTTCGATTATTTTATTGGTTTTCCGATTGTATCTATATTCTGGTTTATTATCTCGTTGGCTACCGAAAAAAAATAGTTCGAAACAATATATTAATTGCATTACCTCATTTAAGTGAAGAAAAACGTTTGTTGATAGAAAAAAAATTCTACCATCATATGTGCGATATGTTTTTAGAAATGATAAAAACCATGTCTATTTCTTCAGAGGAAATGAAAGAGCGTTTCAGAATTACCAATATTGAATTACTCAAAGAATACGAACAAAAGAATAAAAGTATCATCTTACTAGCAGCTCATTATGCAAGTTGGGAGTGGCTACTATCAATAAATGAAAGTACGACCTTCAAATGTTATGGGGTATACAAGAAAATAAACAACAAATACTTTGATGCCAAAGTGAGAGCCATTCGATCTAAGTTTAAATCAGAGTTAGTTACAACCGAAAATACCATTGCCTTAATTAATGATAATGAAAAAAATGGCATCATAAGTCTTTATGGTTTAGCAAGTGATCAGTCGCCTCAAGTACATAAAACATTTCACTGGCAGCAATTTATGGGCATCACTGTTCCTGTTCATACAGGAGCCGAAATGTTGGCCAAACGCTACGATTTAGAAGTGGTTTTTGCCAAAGTGAAAAAAGTAAAAAGAGGCTATTATGAGGCCACTTTTGTTCCAATTGCTACTGATCCTAAATCAATTCCTGATTATGAAATCACGGATGCGTATCTGAAAGAAGTGGAACAACAAATTGTAGAAGCACCTGAATTTTATTTTTGGACGCACAAAAGATGGAAACACCGCAGATAAAAAAATCCCCTTTCAATCAAAAAGGGGATTTTTATTTTTATTTGCAATCGGATTAGATTCCCGCAATCGCTTTTATTTCATCAATGATGCGCAAGGCCAAAACATCGGCTGCTTGCTGTGAAGGTGCTTCCGTATAAATTCTGATAATAGGTTCTGTATTGGATTTTCTCAAATGCACCCATTCAGAAGCAAAATCAATTTTTACTCCATCTATTGTAGTGATATCCTCATTTTTATACTTATCAGTCATGGCAACCAAAATAGCATCTACATCAATTTGTGGTGTCAACTCAATTTTGTTTTTGCTCATATAATATTCTGGATACGAAGCACGTAATGCCGAAACTTTCATTTTTTTATTGGCCAAATGAGTTAAGAATAAAGCAACTCCCACCAAGCTGTCACGCCCATAATGCAATTCTGGGTAAATGATCCCACCGTTTCCTTCTCCTCCAATAATGGCATTATTTTTTTTCATTAACTCCACTACATTCACTTCTCCAACAGCACTCGCTTCATAATTTCCTTTGTGCGCATTAGTAACATCACGCAACGCACGAGAAGAAGACATATTGGAAACCGTATTCCCAGGAGTTTTACTCAATACATAATCCGCGCAAGCTACTAAAGTATATTCTTCACCAAACATTTCGCCGTCTTCAGAAATGAATGCTAATCTGTCTACATCTGGATCTACTACAATTCCTAAATGAGCTTTTTCTTTAACAACCAATTCTGAAATATCAGTCAAATGTTCTTTCAAAGGTTCTGGATTGTGTGGAAAATGACCGTTGGGTTCGCAATATAGTTTCACTACTTCAACGCCCATCAATTCTAATAATTTAGGGATGATAATTCCTCCCGAAGAATTCACACCATCAACCACTACTTTAAATTGCGCCGCTTTTACAGCCGCAACATCTACTAAGGGTAAATTCAACACCTCGTCAATATGAATATCCATGTACGCATCGTTTTCTGTCACGGTTCCTAATGCATCAACATCTGAGAAATCAAAGGCTTCGGCTTCCGCAATTTCTAAAATTTTCTCCCCTTCTACTCCATTCAAAAACTCTCCTTTTTCATTCAACAACTTCAAGGCGTTCCATTGTTTTGGATTGTGCGAAGCTGTTAAAATGATTCCACCATCAGCTTTTTCCAAAGGGACCGCAACTTCCACTGTGGGTGTCGTCGATAATCCCAAATCAATCACATCGATTCCAAGACCTACCAAAGTATTCACAACCAAATTATGAATCATAGGTCCTGAAATTCGAGCATCGCGACCAATTACTACAGATAATTTTTCTTTACCTGAATAGTTTTTTAGCCAAGTTCCATATGCCGAAGCAAATTTCACTGCATCTACTGGAGTCAAGTTATCTCCTACTTTACCTCCTATTGTTCCTCGAATTCCTGAAATTGATTTTATTAAAGTCATCTATGTCTGAATTAATTTTTTATTTTGAAATACAAATATAAAAGTTCGCTTTTAGCTAGACGACAAAATCATCACCTTTTTTTTACAAAATGAAAATCTAAAATGAACTGAACTTTGTATATTTGAAAAGAAACAACTCGAACAACAAAATGAATTTCCTTGCCCACATTCATCTTTCTGGCGATAACGAATGGATCAAAATTGGCAATTTTATGGCCGATGGCGTTCGAGGTAAACAGTATGAAAATTTTCCTATGGACATTCAAAAAGGAATTTTATTGCATCGAGCGATTGATACCTTTACGGATGCCCATCCTGTTTTTAGACAAAGTACAAAGAAACTGCATTCGCGTTATCATCACTATGCAGGGGTTATTGTCGACATGTATTACGATCATTTTTTAGCTAAAAATTGGTCCGCCTATTCTGAAGAAACTTTGGAAAGTTATTCCGATCGTTTTTACCGATCCTTATTGGACAATCCCGAGGTATTAACTACCAAAACACAGCACCTATTGCCGTATATGATTCAGCACAATTGGCTTGTCAATTATCAATCTATCAATGGTTTAGAGCGAATTTTAAGTCAAATGGATCAACGTACTAAAAACCAATCGTTAATGCGTTTTGCAACCGAAGAATTGGTCGCAAACTACGAAGAATTTGAATCCGATTTTACACTGTTTTATAAAGAAGTACAACTATTTTCAAAAAACAAACTCAACGAATTATGAAAACAACTTTTCGTGTTTTTTTTATTACATTATTGGTACTAGTAACCAATATAACCCAAGCCCAAAAAGGGCTAATCGCTGACAAAGCCATGGTAGTTTCCGCTCGTGAAGAGGCGTCTAAAATTGGCGTTGCTATTATGAAAAAAGGCGGCAATGCATTTGATGCCATGGTTGCTACCGAATTAGCTTTGGCAGTGGCTTATCCTTATGCAGGCAATATTGGCGGTGGCGGATTTATGGTCTATCGCAAAGCTAATGGTGAAACTGGAACACTTGACTATCGAGAAAAAGCACCTTTATCGGCAACTAAAAATATGTTCTTAGACAAAGCAGGTAATATACTACCCGATAAAAGTACGGATTCTCCTTTGGCTATCGGTGTGCCTGGAACTATAGCAGGTGTATTTGCAGTCCATAAAAAATTAGGTTCTTTACCCATGTCTGAAATCATGAAACCAGTAATTGAGCTCGCTGAAAAGGGAGTCATTGTGACCAAAAAACAAGAAAAAAGTTTGAACAATTACCGAGAAGCCATTATCAAAGCGAATGGAAATACAACCAAATTCGCTACTATTTTCAAAGAAAACGATACCATTAAATATCCTGCATTAGCGGAGACATTAAAACGAATTGCTAAAAATGGAAAAGACGAATTTTATAAAGGAGAAACGTCACAACAATTAGTTCGTTATTTTGAAAAAATTGGGGCTATAATTACCCAAGAAGACTTGGCTCATTACCAAGCAAAATGGAGAAATTCACTTGAATTTAATTACAAAGAGTTAAAGATAATTTCGATGGCACCGCCTAGCAGTGGTGGCATTTGCTTATCACAAATCATGAAGATGATTGCGCCATTTGATATCAAGAGGATGGGACAGAATTCAGCAGAGGCAATTCAAGTTATGGTGGAAGCAGAACGAAGAGCCTATGCCGATAGAAGTGCCTTTTTAGGCGATCCTGATTTTGTAAAAATTCCGCTAAAAGAGTTAATGGACTCAGAGTATTTAAAAACTCGAATGGCAACATTCAATTCAGATAAAGCTACTTTATCCTCTGATATAAAAGAAGGTAAAGTGAATTACAATGAAAGTACAGAAACTACACATTATTCCATTGTGGATTCTTTTGGAAATGCCGTAGCAGCTACAACTACTATTAATGATGGTTTTGGATCCAAATATTATTGCGACGAATTGGGTTTTTTCTTGAATAACGAAATGGATGATTTTAGTGCCAAACCAGGCGAACCCAATATGTTTGGATTGATTGGAAATGAAGCCAACAGTATCGCTCCCCAAAAACGAATGCTAAGCTCGATGACACCAACGATCGTTGAAAAAAATGGAAAATTATTCATGGTAGTGGGGTCTCCTGGTGGATCCACAATTATTACTTCGGTTTTACAAACTATTCTAAATGTATACGAATACAACTTAAGTATGCAAGAGGCGGTGAATGCTCCTCGCTTTCATCACCAATGGCTGCCTGACATTATCACTTTTGAACCCAATGCTTTTAATGCCAAAACCTTGGGAACTTTAAAAACAAAATCCTATTTAATCAATGAAAAAACCACGCCTGTAATTGGCAAAGTAGACGCTATTTTAGTTTTATCAAATGGAAAATTAGAAGGAGGTGCTGATTTTAGAGGAGATGATAAAGCTGTTGGATTTTAATTGATGACCATGAATTTTATTACCGAATTAGAAACCAAATTCAAAACCAAGCAGCATCCTGAAAATGCATTGCCAATGGCCAAATACATGAAAGATTTATTTCCGTTTTTTGGAATTAAAACCGATGAAAGGAGAGCTATTTTTAAATCTATTTGTAAAACACACCAAGCTGAAATCAATGAAAATGCAAGAGCAATCAGCTGGGAATTATTTTTGAAAAAAGAACGTGAATTGCAGTATTGCGGGATAGAACTATTAATTAAAAATCTAAAAAATAAATATGTAATTGATGATATCATTTGGATCGAAAAATTACTCATTACCAATTCTTGGTGGGATAGTGTCGATACGATTTCAAAATTTATTTTAGGCGATTATTTACAGCAATTTCCTGCTGAAATACCAACAGTTGTGGCACGATTTTCAAATGCAGAAAATATTTGGTTGAACCGAAGTGTGATCTTGTTTCAATTAGGGTATAAATCCCAAACTGATTTTAAACTACTGCAATCATTGTGTACAAAACATAGTAATTCTAATGAATTTTTTATTCGTAAAGCAATTGGTTGGGCGCTTCGTGAATATGCCAAAACAGATCCAGAAGCCGTTCGAGGATTTGTATTGCAATCCAACTTAAAGCCTTTGAGTAAAAAAGAAGCATTAAAAAATATTTAATTGTAATTTAGCGCGCTGAAAAAAATACCATGTTTAAGAAAATCATACTCCAAATAGAAGGCACGATCGCTTGGTCCAGATCAAAATTAGGCGATAAACAATTTATCTTTCTATCGGCTGTTTTGGTTGGAATTTCAGCTGCTTTTGCAGTAATCGTTTTAAAAGCCTTTGCGCACTGGGTATTTACTTTTGCCACCTATGTCAGTCGGATTTTAAAATTAGGTTTTTTCAATAGTATCTTGCCTATCATAGGGATTTTACTCACCGTTTTTTTAATCAAAAAATTCTTAGGAGGAACTATTCAAAAAGGGACTTCGCAAATCCTGTATGCGGTAGCTAAAAAAGCCAGTATTATCCCTGCCAAACAAATGTATGCGCAAATCATTACCAGTTCCTTAACGGTGGGTATGGGTGGATCTGCTGGACTAGAAAGTCCCATTGTAATTACGGGTGCTGCCTTTGGTTCTAATTTTGCTCAGAAATACCGTTTAAGTTATAAAGACCGAACTTTATTGATTGGATGTGGGGTTGCTGCTGGAATAGCAGCCGCGTTTAACGCTCCTATTGCAGGAGTTTTATTTGCTATCGAAGTACTTTTAGTTGATGTGAGTATTTCGGCATTTACACCCATTATGATCGCTGCAGCTACAGGCGCTTTAGTATCCGTGATTGTGCTAAATGAGAATATCTTACTTTCGTTCAAGCAACAAGAAGATTTTAATTATCATTACATTCCGTTTTATGCTTTCTTAGGCATATTCACCGGTTTGATTTCCATTTATTATTCCCGTAATTTTCAACGCGTAGAACATTTCTTTAGCCGATTAAAACTAAGCCCATATAAAAAAGCGCTGTTTGGCTCAACTCTACTAGCCATTTTAATTTATGTTTTTCCAACTTTGTTTGGTGAAGGTTACGAAAGCATCAGGATTCTATCAGAAAGCGATCCGGGACAAATACTAGATGACACCTTATTTAGCAGTTTTAGAAACAACAGCTGGGCACTATTACTTTTTGTAGGTAGTACCATGTTATTGAAAGCTTTTGCTTCCGGTCTAACTATTGGTAGTGGTGGTAATGGTGGTAACTTTGCTCCTTCCCTATTTTTAGGATCCTATGTTGGTTTTTTCTTTTCCAAGTTGATTAACCTTATTGGGTTAGCCAAATTGCCCATCAGTAACTTTACATTAGTAGGAATGGCGGGTATTTTAAGTGGGTTGTTTCATGCCCCTTTAACTGCGATTTTCTTGATTGCCGAAATCACCGGAGGCTACAACTTAATGATTCCATTGATGATTGTCTCATCAATCAGTTTTGCTATTTCGAAACGTTTCGAAAAACACTCCATGGATGTGAAAAATTTAGCCAAAAAAGGACATGCTTTTACGAGTAACAAAGATGCCAATGTATTATCTACTTTGAATACTAATTCCATCATTCAAACCGATTATTTGACGGTTTATCCCAATGAAAATTTAGATAAATTAGTCGACTTGATTTCCAATTCTACTCAGGTTGTTTTTGCAGTTGTAAATTTGGAAAACGAATTGGTGGGCGTGGTCTATTTTAATGATATTAAAGAAATTATTTTCAACACCTACCGAGTGAAATTTACCCTAATCAAAGAGATCATGTCGGCACCCAAAGAAATCATTACACCAGAAGACAGTATGGAAATGGTAATGAATAAATTTGAGCAAACTAAAATGGCCTTTTT
This sequence comes from Flavobacterium ammoniigenes, assembly GCF_020886055.1. NCBI lineage: Bacteria > Pseudomonadati > Bacteroidota > Flavobacteriia > Flavobacteriales > Flavobacteriaceae > Flavobacterium > Flavobacterium ammoniigenes. Next base: position 1,993,065 of record NZ_AP025184.1, read on the forward strand.
ACCGGTACTCAAAAACGACAAGTATTACGGATTTATTTCGAAATCTATGGCTTTAGAAGCTTATCGTACCAAACTGAAATCCATGACCATTGAGTAATCAGATCGGTACACAAGTCAATTCCAAATTTACAAGCTATTTTAACATAAACTTCGCTGCTGTTGTACCAAAAGATTCAATCAAAATGGTAACTTTGCTTTTTTGCAAAAATTATGGTAGACACAGACAATACTATTGACGTTCAGGGTGCACGCGTTCACAACCTAAAAAATATCGATATTTCTATTCCAAGAGAGCAATTGGTAGTGATCACAGGACTTTCAGGTTCAGGAAAATCATCTTTAGCTTTTGATACGATTTATGCCGAAGGACAACGTCGTTATGTTGAAACTTTTTCGGCCTATGCCCGTCAGTTTTTAGGTGGATTGGAACGCCCCGATGTCGATAAAATTGACGGACTTTCTCCTGTAATTGCTATTGAGCAAAAAACAACCAGCAAAAGTCCGCGCTCTACGGTTGGAACCATTACTGAAATTTACGACTTCTTGCGTTTATTGTATGCCCGTGGCGCCGATGCCTACAGTTACAATACAGGCGAAAAAATGGTTTCCTATTCCGATGAGCAAATCAAAGAATTGATTACCCAAGATTTCTCTGGAAAACGAATCAATATTCTAGCACCCATTATCCGGGCTAGAAAAGGACATTATGCCGAGCTTTTTCAGCAAATCACCAAACAAGGCTTTCTGAAAGTACGCGTAAATGGAGAAATTCAGGATTTGGTTAGCGGTATGAAATTAGACCGTTACAAAACCCATGATATTGAAATTGTAGTCGACCGCTTAGTTGTCGATAACAGCGATGACAATCAGAAACGTTTATACGAAAGCATCAATACCGCTATGCATCATGGTGAAAATGTGTTGATGGTGTTGGACCAAGATTCGAATGAAGTGCGTTATTTTAGTCGAAATCTAATGTGTCCAACTACCGGAATTTCCTATCAAAATCCAGAACCCAATTTGTTTTCTTTTAATTCGCCAAAAGGCGCTTGCGCACATTGTAACGGATTAGGAACGGTAAATGAAATCAATCGCAAAAAGATCATTCCAAATCCTAAATTATCTATAAAAAATGGTGGTTTTGCGCCATTGGGCGAATACAAATCGTCTTGGATTTTCAAGCAATTGGAAATTATTGGCGAAAAATACGGTTTCAAATTGACCGATGCGGTAGAGACCATTTCGGAAGAAGCGATGGACATTATTTTGAACGGTGGTAAGGAAAAATTCACTATCAACTCCAAAGATTTAGGCGTTGCCAGAGAATACAAAATAGACTTTGAAGGCATCGCTCATTTTATCAAAAACCAACACGACGAAAGCGGTTCAAGCTCCATTAAACGTTGGGCAAAAGAATTCATGGACGAAGTACAATGCCCTGAATGTGAAGGCTCACGATTAAAAAAGGAAGCCCTGTTTTTCAAAGTAAACGATAAAAACATAGCCGAATTAAGCGATTTAGATATTTCTGATTTAACCCTTTGGTTTCAAGAATTGGAGAGTCATTTATCGGACAAACAAAAAACAATTGCAACGGAAGTCATCAAAGAAATCAAAGATCGATTGGACTTTTTGATGAACGTAGGCTTGAATTATTTGGCCTTGAGCCGAAGCTCTAAATCCCTTTCCGGTGGAGAAGCACAACGTATCCGATTGGCAACTCAAATTGGTTCGCAATTAGTTGGCGTATTGTATATTTTGGATGAACCTAGTATTGGTTTGCACCAAAGAGACAACGAAAAATTGATTCATTCATTGGAACAATTACGTGATATTGGCAATTCGGTAATTGTAGTGGAACATGACAAAGACATGATTGAACGCGCCGATTATGTAATCGATATTGGTCCAAGAGCAGGAAAATTCGGTGGCGAAATCATTAGTCAAGGTACACCTGCTGCCATTTTAAAAAGCAACACCATTACGGCTCAATTCATGAATGGCGAGATGAAAATTGAAGTACCTAAAAAGCGTCGTGGGGGCAATGGTAAATTTTTAAAACTAACTGGAGCCACAGGAAATAATTTAAAAAATGTTTCTATCGAATTGCCTTTGGGTCAACTCATTTGTGTAACAGGCGTTTCGGGCAGTGGTAAATCGACTTTGATTAACGAAACCCTCTATCCTATTTTAAATGCCTATTATTTCAATGGTGTCAAAAAACCACAACCCTATAAAAAAATTGAAGGTTTAGAACATATTGACAAAGTGATTGATATAGATCAAAGTCCAATTGGGCGTACGCCAAGATCGAATCCAGCGACCTATACCGAAGTTTTTTCGGAGATTCGTAACTTATTCACGATGACTTCTGAAAGTATGATTCGCGGTTACAAAGCGGGACGTTTTAGTTTTAATGTAAAAGGCGGACGTTGCGAAACTTGTGAAGGCTCCGGAGTGCGTACCATTGAAATGAATTTTTTACCGGATGTATATGTAGAATGTGAAACCTGTCAAGGCAAACGTTTCAACAGAGAAACTTTAGAAATTCGCTACAAAGGAAAATCCATCTCAGATGTGTTGAACATGACGGTGGATGAAGCGGTTCCTTTCTTTGAAAACATTCCTAAAATTTACCGAAAAGTTAAAACTATCCAAGAAGTGGGATTGGGTTATATTACTTTAGGACAACAGAGTACCACGCTTTCGGGTGGCGAAGCACAACGCATCAAATTGGCGGGAGAATTGTCCAAAAAAGATACTGGAAACACCTTTTATATCTTAGACGAGCCCACTACCGGACTGCATTTTGAAGATATTCGAGTTTTGATGGGGGTGATTAATAAATTGGTTGATAAAGGGAATACCATATTGATCATTGAACACAATATGGATGTGATCAAATTGGCAGATTATATCATCGACATTGGCCCTGAAGGAGGTAAAGGCGGCGGACAATTAGTGGCCAAAGGAACTCCTGAAGAAATAGTAAAAAATAAAAAAAGCTATACTGCTGAATTTTTGAAAAAAGAATTAGTTTAGTAGGTCGTAAACCTAGCTATTCGTAATAAGACATGAAAAGCTACCAAAATTTAAAACTATGAAATTACACGATAGTACCGAAGATAATGAGATTCAAGCCCAACTCAATCAAAAAGATTGGAATGATATTCGTGCCAATGACAGTTGGGGTATTTTTAAAATCATGTCTGAATTTGTCAATGGTTATGAAGCTATGGGACGTATCGGACCTTGTGTGAGTATTTTTGGCTCGGCCAGAATCAAACCTGGAGATCCTTACTATTTATTGGCAGAAAAAATTGCCTATAAAATTAGCAAAGCCGGATACGGAGTAATCACCGGCGGAGGTCCAGGCATCATGGAAGCCGGAAACAAAGGAGCTCATTTAGGCGAGGGTACTTCTGTTGGGTTAAATATCGAATTACCATTTGAACAACATCATAATCCCTATATTGATCGAGATAAAAATTTGAACTTTGACTATTTCTTTGTTCGAAAAGTAATGTTTGTAAAATATTCACAAGGATTCGTAGTGATGCCAGGAGGATTTGGAACTTTGGACGAACTATTTGAAGCCATCACTTTGATTCAAACCAAAAAAATAGGTCGTTTCCCAATAGTTTTAGTAGGAACAGCTTTTTGGTCTGGTCTAATTGATTGGATAAAAACGGTTTTAATCGAACGCGAGGCAACTGTGAGTGCTTCTGATTTAGATCTAATAAAAATTGTAGACACCGAAGATGAAGTAGTTGCAGTAATTGACGCTTTCTATAAAAAATTCGACTTAAGTCCTAACTTTTAATCGTTAGATTATCCTATTCTGAATTGTTTTCGGTTATTAAATTGTACCTTGTAGTTAAATCATTTAAAGTTGAAATCATTTCTCAAAATAGTATTGTATTCGCTATTGATGTTATCATCAATAAGTAGCATGGCACAACATCAATCTAAGATGATGGTTGAACTGGATGCTGCATCCCAAACACTTCGAATTCAACAAGAAATTACCTTTATTAATCAGACCAACGACACTCTTTCTTCTCTTGTATTAAATGATTGGAATACCGCCTACTCCAATAAAAACACTCCTTTAGCGAATCGTTTTTCTGATGAATTCTACAGAGGATTCCATTTGGCTACTGAAGCGGAACGTGGTGGAACTTCTAATTTAACCATTCTGAATGTAGATAAATTATTTCTATCTTGGAGTAGAATCATAGAAAACCCCGATTTAATTACCGTAGATTTGAGAGACAAGTTAGCTCCTAATCAATCCGTTTCACTCTTTCTAACCTATTTTTCAAAAATTCCAAGCGATCAGTTTACGAAATATGGATATGCTGCTAATGGAAATTTACATCTTAAAAATTGGTACATCACTCCAGCAAGATATGAAGACCACGATTTTGTTAGGTACAGCAATAGTAACTTGGACGATATTGCCAATAGTAGTTGTGATTTTAATATTCAATTCAAAATCCCAAAAGAAGCAGCACTCACAACAGATTTAGTGATCACGCATCAAATGGAAGAAAAAAATCAAATGAGTTACTTTTTAGAGGATGAAAATAGGACCGACTTTAGTATCGTAATTCAATCCAAATCTAATTTCAAAAGTTACCATAACGATCATAACGAAGTTATCACAGACATCAATACTACAAAATTAGATGACATTCAAAAAATCATTATAATCAATAGAATTGCCAATTTTGCAAATGAATTTATTGGATTATATCCCCATCAAAAAATCCTTGTTTCCCAAACCAACTATGATCGAAATCCGTTTTATGGACTCAATCAATTACCCCAATTTCTGAATCCGTTTGAAGATGATTTTTTATTTGAAATTAAATTCTTAAAAACCTATTTAGAAACTTATTTAAAAACTAGTTTACAACTGGATCCGAGAAAAAACAATTGGATTTACGATGCCATCCAAATGGATGCCATGATCCGATACATTGAGCTTTATCATGCCAATAGTACCATGCTTGGAAAAGCATCCGATTTTAAAATTTTAAAAAGTTACAATGTAGCAAATCTTAAATTTAACGAACAATACAGCTATTTTTATATGTTGATGGCTCGTAAAAATTTAGATCAGGCTTTAGGAAGTCCTAAAACAGATTTAATTAAATTTAACGAACAAATTGCCAGTAAATACAGAGCCGGATTAAGCATTCGTTTCCTTGATAATTACCTTCAAAATGGAATTGTAAAAAAAAGTATTCGAGAATTCTACAATTTGAACAAAGCAAAACAAACCACGGATAAAGACTTTGAAACTATTTTAAAATCAAATACAACTAAGAATATTGATTGGTTCTTTACCACCATCGTGCATTCGAGAGAATTAATTGATTATAAATTTGCCAAAGTTTCCAAAACCAAAGACAGTATTACTTTTTCAATAAAAAACAAAACTGATTTACCTATTCCTATTCCCATTTATGGACTAAAAAAGAAAGAAATTGTTTTCAAAGATTGGTTGGATTTAAAAGAATGTGATAGCACCTTTACGATACCACGAAAAGAGGCAGATAAAATTATTCTGAATTATAACAATGAAGTACCCGAATATAATTTAAGAAATAATTGGAATAAATTAGAAGGTTTTTTTCCAAACAATCGCCCTATAAAGTTCGTACTAATGAAAGATCTAGAAGATCCCTATTACAATCAAATTTTATACGTGCCCACATTAACGTATAATTTATATGATGGTCTTTCGCCAGGCTTACGCTTACATAATAAAACCATTTTAGACAAACCTTTCATTTTTGATTTGGCTCCCTCCTATTCCACAAAATCAAAAAATTTATCTGGTGGTGGAGGATTCATAATCAACGACAATCGTAGAACGGGTACTTTATATTCCGTTAGGTATCTTTTGTCGGGTTCTTATTTTCATTATGCGCCTGATGCGAGTTATACCAAAATTACCCCAGCCATAGAATTCCGATTTCGGAAACCTGATTTTAGAGACAATACAAAAGAGGGGATTTTACTAAGACAAGTTATTGTTACTCGAGATCAAAGTAAAATTGTACCAACGGATTTGGAAGCCAATTATTCCGTATTCAATACCCGCTATTATATTTCAAAAACTGAAATAACGAAGCATATTAGTTCCAATGGCGATATTCAATTGGCAAGTAAATTTGGTAAGATTGCTGCGGAATTCGAATACAGAAAGCTATTTGAAAATAACCGTCAAGTGAATTTACGTTTGTATTTAGGAGCATTTTTATATAACAAAACCAAATCCAATTATTTTAGTTTTGCTTTAGACAGACCCACTGATTATCTATTTGACTACAATTTTTATGGACGATCTGAAAGCAGTGGATTCTTTAGTCAACAATACATTCAAGCGGAAGGTGGTTTCAAATCAAAGTTGCAACCCGCTTTTGCTAATCAGTGGATGGGAACGGTAAATGGAAGTTTCAATATATGGAGATGGATAGAAATCTATGGAGATTTTGGCGTACTTAAAAACAGGAATAATACGGCTCAATTTGTTTATGATAATGGCATTCGATTGAATTTAGTAACCGATTATTTTGAAATGTATTTACCGTTTTATTCCAACAATGGTTTCGAAATTAATCAGAAAAATTACCATGAAAAGATTCGTTTTGTCATTACATTATCGCCAAAAACTTTAATCAACCTTTTCAATAGAAAATGGTTTTAATAAAACTCAAAAAAATTACATAATTATTTAACAAATTATGTTTTGACAAATAATTATTCAACAAAATACTATAAATATCGAAATTGATTACAAAAAGCTAATTTTAATTAGTAGTGTTAGTATGAAAATATCTAGTTTTTAATTAGATTTGTACATTATGTCATCCTTTTTCAATTATGGTACAAGAAAAAACTACTACGGCCTTAACTTTTGAAGACTTCAAAATAGAAGTTTTGAATGATTACAAAATTGCGATAACAAGCAGAGAATGTAGTTTGTTAGGTCGTAAAGAAGTACTTACTGGAAAGGCTAAATTTGGCATCTTTGGAGACGGAAAAGAAGTACCGCAATTAGCCATGGCTAAATACTTCAAAAATGGAGACTTCCGCTCTGGTTACTATCGTGATCAAACCTTTATGATGGCGATAGGTAAATTAACCATTAAAGAATTTTTTGCTGGTTTGTATGGGCATACTGATTTGGATTATGAACCCATGTCGGCAGGAAGACAAATGGGAGGTCATTTTGTAACACACAGTTTACACGCCGATGGTTCTTGGAAAAATTTAACCAAACAAAAAAACTCAAGCTCAGACATCTCCCCTACGGCAGCTCAAATGCCACGCCTTTTAGGATTAGCATATGCTTCAAAAATATACAGAGAAGTTCCCGGAATTACTAATGCAGCAAATTTTTCAATCGAAGGAAATGAAATTGCTTGGGGTACTATTGGCAATGCCAGTACCTCTGAAGGGGTTTTCTTTGAAACAATCAATGCTGCAGGAGTTTTACAAGTACCTATGGTAATGAGTGTTTGGGACGATGAATATGGAATTTCGGTTCATGCCAAGCACCAAACTACTAAAGAAAGTATTTCAGAAATTTTAAAAGGCTACCAAAGAGAAAACGGAAGCAATGGTTTTGAAATCCTTCAAGTAAAAGGTTGGGATTATGCTGATTTAATTGCCACCTACGAAAAGGCAGCTAATGTAGCGCGAAAAGAACATGTACCCGTTTTAGTTCATGTTTCACAATTAACTCAACCCCAAGGTCATTCAAGTTCTGGGTCTCATGAACGTTACAAAAGCGCGGAAAGATTAGCTTGGGAAAAAGAATATGACTGTATTCGTCAAATGCGATTGTGGATGATCGCTATTAATATAGCCTCACCAGAAGAATTGGATATGATCGATGCCAATGCAAAAACCGCAGTTCTTGAAGGTAAAAAAGAAGCCTGGAAAGAATTTATTGAGCCTATTATTACCGAACAAAAAGAGCTCGTTGCGCTGCTAGAAAGAGTAGCCGAAATGAGTCAAAATAAATCTAAAATTCTTCAATACATATCCGTATTAAAAAATATTAAAGATCCATTAAAAAAGGAAATTTTAGGCACCGCTCGTAAGGTATTGCGTTTGGTAATCAACGAAAGTGGTCAAGCCGAAGTAGCCCAATGGATTCAAAGTTATACTGCAGTAACCCAGCATAAATTTAGTAGCCATTTGCATTCTGAATCCAATTCGAATGTTAACTCAGTCCAGCCAATAGCTCCGAAATATAGTGACAACAGTATCGCTGATACGGATGGCCGAATGATTGTTAGAGACAATTTTGACGCCTTGTTTACCAAATATCCTCAAGCCTTAGTTTTTGGCGAAGACGCCGGAAATATTGGCGATGTGAACCAAGGTCTTGAAGGCATGCAAGAAAAATATGGAGAATTGCGTGTGACTGATGCTGGTATTAGAGAAGCTACTATTATCGGTCAAGGAATTGGATTGGCTTTACGTGGACTTCGCCCTATTGCCGAAATACAATATTTAGATTATTTATTGTATGCCATTCAAATATTAAGTGATGATTTGGCCACCTTACAATACCGAACATTTGGAAGACAAAAAGCACCATTAATTATTCGAACACGCGGCCATCGATTAGAAGGTATTTGGCATTCTGGCTCTCCAATGGGAATGATCATTAATGCCATTAGAGGAATTCACGTTTTGGTTCCAAGAAATATGACACAAGCCGCTGGCTTTTACAATACGCTTTTAGAAGCTGATGAACCCGCTTTAGTCATTGAATGTTTGAATGGATACCGATTAAAAGAAAAAGCACCATTGAATTATGGTGAGTTTAAAACTCCTATTGGAATCGTAGAAACACTTCGAGAAGGAAAAGATATTACGCTAGTTTCGTATGGTTCTACTTTACGTTTAGTAGAACAAGCCGCTAATGAATTAGCAGAAATAGGCATCGATTGCGAAGTGATTGACATCCAATCATTGTTACCGTTTGATATCAATAAGGATATTGTTAAAAGTATTGCCAAAACGAATCGATTATTAGTAATCGATGAAGATGTTCCTGGAGGAGCCTCGGCCTATATCTTACAACAAATTATAGAAGTACAAGATGGTTATTCGTATTTAGATAGTAAACCTCAAACTTTAACTTCTAAGGCTCACCGTCCAGCTTATGGAACGGATGGCGACTATTTTTCAAAACCATCAGTGGATGATATTTATGAAAAAATATATGCCATGATGAGCGAAGCCAGACCCAACCAATACCCTGATTTGTATTAAATTAGAATCATAAAAAAGGCTGCCAAATTAGGCAGCCTTTTTTATGAAATAAAATTACATTTATTGCATATCGTAAAAACGACTATTGTTACCTCTTCGATTTTTCTTAAATGGATTAAAATCAAAAGTGAGGTACAATTCAAATGAAGTATAACTAGCTCCAACCGTTTTTTTACTTCCCATATCGAACGAATAATTCGCTCCAACTTCAATTTCTTCTATAAAAATACTCAATGAAGTTCCTATTTGTGAAACTGAAAAACCATCGTATTTATTAAAATGTTCATTAATTCCAAAAGAAATGTTACCCAAAATCAATTCTTGATACAAATCAAAACGTGATTTAGTTCCTTGTTTAGTAAATGAATTATACAAATACAAATAGGAGTTTTCAGGTAAAAAAGCACTTTGCCCATACTGATTTATATCTTTTTCGTACCCTGTTTGAAAAGACATTAACATATCTTTTTTATTACTTGCTTGACTATTAAAAGATGTTTCAGGTCGATTAATATGTTTTATACTTAATCCAAAAAATAGATTTCTATTATTATGAACCACTGCAGCTGCTCCAACATCTAAATAATTAATTTTATTATCAATATTAACTGGATCTCTTGAGACTTCTGCAATATATCCTGTCAAAACATTAATTTGATCTTCAAAAACTAAAGATGAATAATCTAATCTGCTATTTCCATAACCAACCGAGATAGAAGGATTAAATGTCCATTCATATGACAATCGAGTATTATAGATATAATGCAACTTCGCTTCATTGATTGAAAATCCTAACTGGCTAATTTTAGTAGAATTAACATCGAATGCCAATGAAAAATCATTGTCTGCAAAAAAGTGATTCGCAAATCCAAATCGTGTTTCAATTTTACTTCCCTCATTATATCCTTCGGTACTGTAAATAGCACCCGCTTTGGAAGAGTCTCCAAAACCATAAAAACTTGGATTGAGTGTACCCATAACTTTATTCTGATTTTTTACTGCAAAATCTTGAGAAAAAGCACTTTGAATGGCAACAAATAGAAAAAGTGTATATATATTTTTTATTTTCATAATCATTTTATTTTATAAGCATGAATCGACCTTCTTTCTCAATTGTTTTGTCGTTAATCGTTTTTGCCATAATATAGTAACGGTAATTACCATTCTTTGGCTCTGAATTCACTTTTTCAATTCCGTTCCATCCCCAATCAGTAGGAAGAGAAGCAGTATCTGATGTAATTTCATATATCAAATTACCCCAATTATCATAGATGTACATGCTTACTTCTTTAAGCCCTAATAAAGAAGGTCTAAACAAATCATTAATTCCATCACTATTGGGTGAAAAAGCTGTTGGTAACATAATACCAGCACCCTGACCAACCGTAACAATTTCAGTTATGGAACGAGAACAACCAAATTGATTGTATACCGTTAAGGTAACAGGATACAAGCCGTCAATAGCATAAGTATGGAATACAGTTGTTATACTTTCTCCAGCACTATTTAGATTAATATCTTTTGGATTAAAAAACACTTTAAATGGACTATTATCGCCAAAATCCCAAACGATATGATCGTATTCAGCTGGTATAGTTGCGTTAGTTAATCCATTAGTAAACTTGATACTTTCATTTACTGAAACCGAACCATACGTAGTTAAATTAAACGATGTATAATCAATAGTTGGATTTACCATAGTTGTATTTACAGTTATTATATCCCAACAATTTTGACTGTTCATTACTTTAATTATACCCGTTGGATTTGTTGGATTTGGAATAGATAATTCATAAAGATTATTACCTAAATTCAAATGTGATACTATCGTATTATTGTAGTAAAAAGTAAGATTACTATCTAAACTTGATACTGTTATTCTTACTTTTCCAGCGGTATTAGTACATAAATTTCCATCTAAACTAGTTGAATCGATATGTAAAGTACTAAAATCTTGAATTGTAAATAAATACGGTTCGGTAGCACAATTATTACTATCTGTTACTGTTAAGTAGTAAAGTCCTGCTCTTAAATTACAAATATTAAAATAATTATTATTTGGAGGCACGATAGTATTTAAAACTTGTGAGGATGGATCTAGATATTGTAGCAAAAATCGTGTATATATACCACTTCCACCAGAATAATTAAAATTAGCACATCCTAACGATCCATTACAACTTACATTAGCTGTAGAAACCAAAGCAATATTAATAGGTTGCGCTGGTAAAACGGTGTATGTTTTTGTTGGCAAAGGACAACCCACTGAATCAGTACCAGTAAGCGTGTAACTTCCAGCAACCAATCCAGTGATATTGGTTTGATTCTGTTGGAATCCATTTGGACCAGCCCAATGCACTGCGTAAGAACCATTTGTAGGTACCCCACCGATAATGGTAACAGAAATAGCACCATTACTATTAGTACTACAGGAAACATTGGTTACTATTTCATTAGTTACAAACATTGGAATAGATATTTTTAACACTCCTGTTTTTACCACACTACAAGGTAAAGAGGTAATAGTATAATTAAATATTCCTGCACTAGTAGGAGTTCCACTAATTATTAATTCCCCTGTACTTGGATTAAACACATAGGTAACACCTGCTGGTAATCCTGTAACTGTAGCTCCAGTAGCACCTTGAATGGTATATCGAATAGGTGTTATTGGTGAATTAAAAGTAGACTGACACAATGTTTGAAGATCAGTTCCTGTTGCCGAAATCAAGTCTATCGAAACAGCAGAATTCACATTTGAAATCGTTATATTTTGCGATATAGAACATCCTGCTGTAGTTATCGGAATAGTAAACGTTCCATTTACCGTTGGATTTCCTTGAATAGTATAAATTCCTGTTAATGAATCAAAAGTAATGGTTACACCAGTTGGTAAAATTGGTGGTACAATACCCGTTGCTCCTCCTCCAACTGTAAATCGAATTGGTACAATTGGTCCATTCAAACACACTGCTTGATTCAGGGTAGTTGAAGCACCTAAGAAAGTAATGGTGGCAGCTGGTTTTATATCCAAACTAATTGACGTACTTGCAGACGCACCACATCCACCTTGAGTAGTAATTACATAGTTTTGCGGTAAACTAGTCGCTACAGTTGGGGTTCCTGAAATAGTAACAAGACCATTATTTGAATCAACAATAGCACTTACTCCTAAAGGCAATGCCGGACTAACTGTAACTCCTGTTATTCCTGAAGCTATAGCAAAAGATACTGGATCTATTGGATTGTTTATACAAGCAACCTGATTAGCGGTTCCAGATAAGAGCGCAATAGATTGTAACGGATTCACTTTAATTGTCCCACTAATTGTATTTCCACAATTGGTGGTAGAGGAAATAGTATACGGGAACGAACCACTTTGTGTTGGCGTTCCTGTAATAATTCCGGTTACAGGATTAAAACTAACACCTGTTGGTAATACACCAGTCAATTTTAACACCTCCGTTGACGGTGCTATTGCATATTTAATAGGCAATGCAAATGAAGTACCAATACATACTGTTGTATTTGGATTTCCTGAAACCAAACTAACAGTTGCGTTTTGTTTAATTTCTATAGTTCCTGTGTAGGTAGTTTGATCACATATTCCATACGATTGAATAGTGTAAGTATACGTTCCAACTTGACAAGAAGTGCCTGAAATAGTTAATACATTAGAAGCTATAGACCAAATAAGTCCTGTTGGTGCATTTGGTGAGAAGGTTACATCACCACCTGTTGCACCACCACCTAAACTGTAGGATATTGGTTTTATTGCAGCACATGCACATACCGTTTGATTCACGGTTGTTGGCGTCAATATTGTAATGATATCATTAGCATTAATAGTAAGTGTACCATTATAAGTACTATCGCAACCATTTACTGAACCTGCAGTATGAATTACATAATTGAAAACACCTGTAGCAGTTGGATTACCGGAAATAGTTACGGTATGCGATGTCGCATTGTATACTCCATTCACTCCAGCCGGTAAATTAGTGACATAAGCACTTGTTGCTGAACCACCAATTGTAAAAACCACTGGATTTATTGGACTGTCTTGACAAACCGTTTGACTTACTGCAATACCATTCTGAGGAATGATAGTACCTCCTTGCTGTACATTAATGTAAGCCTCACTTGGTAAAGTTATAGTACTATTTCCACATGTTGAAGGACTTGACTCCCTAACATTCAATAAAGTCACAGTATAGTTTCCAACTGTAGTGGTTGGAATTGCAACTGAAACAGTATTACTTGTGGCTGTAGTTGATACTGTTTGAACAGCTCCCGAATTTATTCTGTACTGAAATACATATGGAGGAGTCGCATTGGATCCAGTAAAAGTAACTATAGGTTGTGCATCATTTTGGCAAACAGTAAAACTCGTTGGTCCAGAAATCGTTGCTGAAGGTAATGGATTTATTTTTACCACTACAGGCTTAACATTAGAACAACCGTTTGCATCAGTACCTTTAATAAAATAGGTGCCCGATGTTGTTATTGCTGATGGATTCACAATTGCTATGGAAGTCGCATTATCGTTCCAATAACCATAAGTCAATCCTACACTAGAACCTGAAGTAGTATTGGTAATATTAATTGTATTAGGAACACAAACCTCAGCAGGATTGGTAACAATTAATGTAGGTAATGGATTGACTGTAATTACAGCACTTCCTGATTGTACCTGAGCACAACTAGTTGTGCTTCCATCCGAAACACTTACTAAATTGTATGTATAGATACCCACAGTAGCAGATGGTACCGTAATGATAGCTGTTGAACCCGTTGATGTTATAGTTTGATTTATACCTCCATTTATAGTATAGGTAAAAGTATAAGGAGCAGTGCCTCCTGAGCCGGTAAACGTAATAGTAGGATTAGTACTATTAGCACATACTGCCGTGGTTCCAGAAATCGTTGCTTGTGGTAATGGATTTACTGTAATTACAGCTATACCTGTTTGATTTTGAATACAAGCCGATGCACTTGCATCTTGAACGCTTTGTAAGGCATAATTAAATACCCCTGCAACTGCAGTTGAAGCTTGAAGTGTGACACTATTTCCAGTTATTGTACTTATAGTTTGAGTAGCCCCTCCATTGATAGTATATCTGAATGTATATGGAGCTGTTCCGCCTGAACCTGTAAAAGTGATTAGTGGAGTAGCACTATTTTTACAAATCGTAGTTGTTCCAGCAATAGCTGCACTTGGCAGCGGATTAACCACAACAGTTACTGATTTTATATCATAACATCCAAAGCTTGAAGTGGCCTTAATATAATAAATTCCTGAGCTAGCTGTTGTTGGCGTTAAATATGGGACAGTTGCCGAAGCATCTCTCCAATACGTATACACTAAACCAGTATCTGATCCCGTTGTAGTAGCAGTAATATCAACTGTGTTAGGTGCACAAATGGCTGCTGGTTGATTTACAACTAAATTAGGAGTCGGATTCACTACAATAGTAGCAACACCTGTTTGTGATTGAGTACAAGAAGTAGCACTTGCATCTTGAACACTAACTAAATTATAAATAGCAGTACCCGAAATAGCAGTTGATGAAGTGATACTAGCATTGTTGCCACTGCTAACAATAGTTTGATTTGCTCCACCATTAATTGTATAGGTAAACGTATATGGAGCCGTACCGTTAGAACCAATTAAAGTAACTACTGGATTTGCATCATTTTTACATACCGAAGTTGATCCTACAATTGAAGCCAATGGCAAAGGATTTACCACTACTGGCAACACAATTTGTTTTGCACAACCATAGGAATTCGAAGGTAAAGTAATAGTGTAATTTACCGTCTTAGCTGTAGAAGTAGTATTAATTAAAATTTCATTAATCGAAGCGGTACCAGATGCTGCAGCTAAACTTATTCCTGTCACAGAAGCGCGACTCCAATTAATTACTCCTGCTGTCGATGAACTTGGGGTATAATTAAATGTGCTTCCTGAGCAAAGTCCTACAGCAGCAACTGAAGATGTCAATACTGGAATTGGATTCACCACAACGATCACTGATGCTTGGTTTGAACAAGCCGTTGCGTTAGGTCCAGTAAGAGTAAATTGATACACCACATTAATAGGATTTGAAGTAGTATTAATCAAGGTTTCGCTTATATTACCATTTCCTGAACTAGCTGGATTAGCAATTCCGCTTTGTACTGCTCTAGACCATGCAAAAGTAGATCCTGAAGTACTCGAGGTTGGTACATAATTAAATACCGTATCACTACAAATTGCTGAAGGAGTTAATGAACTCGACAAAGTTGGTTTGGCAACTATTGTAATTGGATAATTTACAGATGCCGGACCTGCCCCACAAGCATTATTCACAATAACACTTAAATTACCGGAAACATCAGTTAATTGATAGTTAATAGTAATGGTATTAGAAGCTGTTAAAACAGTTGATCCATTAGGTAAAGTCCAAGAATAACTTGTAGCCCCTGGAATAGGCAAAGCTGTATATACAACACCTGTAGCTCCCGCACAAACTGCTTGTTGACCACTTATTGTGGTTGCTGTTGGTAATGCATTCACTGTTACAGCAAAACTAGAAATTGATCCATTTCCACAACCATTAGAACCAAAAACAGATACATTTCCTGATAAAGAACCTAATCCGTAACGAACTATAATGGTGTTCGTGTTTTGACCTGAAACTAAAGTTGCTCCTGAAGGAACTGACCAATTATAAGATACAACACTCGAATTTACAGGAACGGTATAAGTTACTGTAGCCGAATTGCTTTGACAAACAGTATTCCCCGCACTTGATGTTACTGGTCCTAAATTAGGGATAGAACAATTTACTGTAAGTGTAACTGAATCCGAATTCGAACTAGTACTACATGCTCCTACCCCATTAACAGTTAACGTCAATACATCAGAAGTACAACTATTACTAAATGAATTGTATAAAACCGGATTCCCTAAGGTAAAAGTTCCTGAACCTGAAGTCGTCCAGTTTTGAGTTCCTCCATTAGTTACAGTTGTTCCGGTAATTGCAAAAGCGTCAATTGGTTGACCTGCAATATAACAAGTTGTTCCACTTACACCCGCTTCAACTACAGGTAAAGCTTGGATATTTATTGTGATATCTTCATATACTGCAGTAGATGATGGACATCCTGGTTTTGGATTTACAAACAATCTAACAACAGCCGTTTTATTAGTAATTTCATTAGATGATACTCCGGAAACATAAACCGGACTTAATGCTGCATTTGAATTAGCAACTATACTTCCTGGTCCACTTTGAACACTCCAATTAACAGACTGATAATTAGAGGCAGTTCCTGTCAATGTAATTTGAGAAGTATTGGCACATAGTTGAACATCGCTTGCCGAAACTGTAGGTTTCTTGACAATATCCAATCGAATTATACTTGAATTAGATGGACAAGTCGAATTACTTGCTCCGGTCAATTTCAAATACACATATCCTAAATTAATATCATCTGAATTTGGATTATATGTTGGGTTCAATGCCGTCGCATCGCTAAAAGATCCTGCTTGATAAGTTCCGCTAGAAGTACCCGTACTATTTTGTGCACTGATCCAACTCAAAGATCCCGTATTATCAGCAGTCGCTTGAGAAAGTGTAAAAGTACTTCCTTCGCAAACAGAAGCATTTACTCCTGCATTTACTCCTGTTCCTGGTGCTATAGTTAACTCCATGGTATCTGCTACCAATGCCGTACAACTTGGATTGGCTACCTTTAGAGTAAGATATACTTTTCCTGAAGCAATATCCGCTACACTAGGTGTAAACGTTGGATTCACCGAATGTATATTTGAAAAAGTTCCCGTTGCTAATGTTACACCATTGACATCACGGTAAGCAAACCATTCTATGTTGGCCGGAGTATTGTTATAATTGGCTGCAGTGGCATTTACTAAATTGTATGATGAGGTTTCGCAAATTGTAACATCTGGGCCAACATTTACAGTTGGCAAAGGAGAAATTGTTACAGTCATGTCATCAACCACCTCTCCTAAACAAGGACTTGGGTTAGTAGCATGTAAAGTTAAAGTTACCACTCCACTTTCATTAATCCCTGGAAGATACTCTGGAAATAGAGTATTGATTGTAGAGGCTTTTATTGTACCCGTTCCATTTTCTGTCCAATAGAAAGAAGTAGCCGTAGTATTGGCGCCATTATTTAATACAATCGAATTACCTTGGCACACCACAATATCCGAACCGGAATTCGCAGTAGCTTTTGGTCTCAAATTCACTTTTATAATCTGAGTTGCGGTCGCAGAACATCCTGTTAGCGGTTGTGCAGTAACAGTAAGATTAACAAACCCATTAGCAATTTCAGCATTTGTTGGAGTGAAAATCGGAGTTTCTGTACCCCCATTTGTAAGGGTTCCTAAAGTACTCAAACCAGTGGTATCTGTCCATGAAATAGATGCTGCATTAGTTACAGTTAGCAAATCAGGTAATGTAAAGGTTTCACCACAAAGAGTTATTTCTGTAGCAGAAGCTTGAATAATTGGGTTTTTATTGACATTAATAACCATTTGATCGACAACTGCTACTTGTGCGCAATTGGCATTTGGCATTGCAGACAAAGTCAGTGTAACCGAAGTCAAGTCATTAGATCCTAAAGTATAGGTAGGGCGAATTCCTCCGTTTGAATTGGCGTAGTTAAACGTTCCATTTCCGGAACTAGTCCAGGAAACTGTATTGTAATTAGTTGCTGTAGCTCCTGATAAACTCACCGTACTTGCTTGACAAGCCGTTTGATCAACACCTGCAAATACTTGAGGTTTTGCATACAAAGTTAGAGTTGATGAATCCACAACTTGTGAACAACCATTAGTTCCTGCTGCAGTTAAAAATACGGTTATCGTATTTACCCCAGAGTTAGTAGTATAATCCGCTGGATTAGGAATGTATTTAGCTTGCAACGGATTGCTAGTCGTTTGAATACTTCCAGCTCCATCGGTAGTCCAAGTATAATTAGTGCCATTGGTAGCCGTTCCATTCAGTGTTACAAAAGCAACTCCTTCACAAATAGTTTGAGCAACTCCCGCGTCCACTACTGGCGATGGGTTTATGGTAACTGTCACCGTATCTGAAACTGGTGTAGGACATTGGGCTGCTCCTTGAACTGTCAAAGTCAAAGTAACAGTACCAGATGCACCAACATTTGGTACAACAACCGGTGATAAAGTAGTTTCAGTTCCTGATCGAATAGTCGCCGGTCCAGAAATAACCCAATCAAAAGTAGCACCTGATGGAACACTTGCGCCTGAAATAGTATGAGTAGCCGTTTCACAAATGCTAGCATCTAAGCCGGCATTTACAATTGGACTTGGAACAATCGTAACTACAACTTCAGAAAAAGCATTAGCGCAAACTGAATTTAAAGCGGTTGCTGTAAGTCGTAAACTTACATTTCCTGATTGAGATGCAGTAGGTGAATAAATCGTTGCGGTGGTTGAATTAGGTGCAAAACTTCCTAGACCATTAGAAGAGGTCCACGTTAATGCACTATAATTTGAAGCCGTTACATCGGTAGAATTTAAAGTTAATGTTTGTCCTTGACAAATAGTTCTGGTTGCTGGTGAAGTAACCACAGGTCTAGGAATGATTGAAATGGTTTTAGATGCAACAGCATTGATCCCACATTGGTTATAACCCGTTGCCGTTAGTGTTAATGTAACATCACCTGTTTGTCCTGGTGCCGGATTATAAATAGGATTTAAACTATGAATTGTACTTACATCCAAAGTTCCTGGACCAGTTGCAGACCAAGTTATAGCCGAATAATTTGTAGCCAAAGCCTCTCCATTTACTAGAGTATATGACGTCCCTTCACATATTGCAACTGCGGGACCAGCACTTGCTGTAGGTTTTTTTAATATTGAAATAACCAGGGTATCTACTACTTCTGGACAATTGGAATCACTCACTCCATGTAAACTAAGTACTACCGTACCATTTAAAATATCAGCCGCACTTGGAATGTATGTCGTTGCAGCTGTATTCGGATTCGCAAAAGTTCCTGAAGAACTGCTAGTCCAATACACGCTAGAAATATGTGATACAGCTCCTGATAATGTAACCGAACTACCTTCGCAAATAGTTTGATCAATTCCAGCATTCACAACTGGTTTAGGATCTAAATTTAAAATAATAAAGTCGGTAACTGAAGAGGCACATGGCGCCAAAGCAGCAGCAGTAATTGTCAAAGTAATTCGAGTTCCCGCAGCTACTTCTGCAGCGCTTGGTGTATAATTCGGATTTAATATTGAGGGATTACTAAAAGTTCCTTTGTTGGTTCCTGAACTAGAATTAGAACTCCATGTGATTGTTCCTAAATTTTGTCCTGTCACTCCTGTTATTGCAAAAGCTTCACCAGCACAATTGTGTCGGGATTCGATTCCTGCATCAAGTACTGGTTTAAGTTGTATCGTTACCGTTTTAGTAGTTGTTGCAGCGGCACAAACTGGATCACCAGTAGCCGTAAATCGTATGGTAAAAGTTGCGGTATCATTAGTGCCTGGAGTATATAAAGCTGTTGTAGTATTCGCATTGGTAAAAGTTCCATTAGAAGTACCAACTGTTGTCCAAAGTACCGAAGTTGCATTCGTAGCAATGGCAGTGGCAGTAAACACATTTCCTTCACACAGCACTCCGGTTGGTGCAGTAGTTACCGTTGGAGCAGGTTTAATTGTGATAGTGATTTCTTTATAATCAGTCAATCCACAAAGTACGTCTGATTTGGCCAATAAACGCAACGTCACAGGTGATGCTGAGGCTAAATCAGCTGCAGAAAAATTGTAAGTAGTTACCAAAGCTGTATTATCGGCAAATGTACCTGTTCCGGTAGTTGTCCATAAATAGGTAGTACTAGCAGTCGTGTTGGCAACAGAATTGCCATTAAGAGCATATGATGTTTGGGTATTACAAATCGTATCCACCAATTTTACAAAAGTGACTAATGGCTTCTTCATCACATTTAAAGTGAATTGAGCAGTTGTAATTTCGGTACAAGGTGAATTGCTTGCTGCACTTGCCTCAATAATGACAGTAGTACTAGAAGCATCTGGAGTATAAATTGGTGTTGCCGTATTAGTCCCTGATAATGTTCCTGATCCAGATACTATTCTCCAGCTAATATTTGCTGGGTTGTGGTTTGCAAAAATGGCATTAAGCTGTTTTGGCGTATTCTCACAAAAAGTATAATTAGTTTGTGTTGTATTTATTGTGGCTTTCTTAGTTATATTTACTCGAATCGTTTTTACTATTGGAGTAGCACACGGATTGATAGGTGTTACTGTCAATGTTAATATCGCAAAACCTGTAGTTTTATCAGCTGCAGAAGGTGTGTATACTGGTGTAAAAGTACTAGCACCTGTTAGTGAACTTGGGTCTGTTGTAGTCCATTGAACCGAATCAATAGATGTAGGATTCACAACATTAATTTGACTTAATGGCACTTGGTAAGTAGCCGTTTCACAAATAGTAACTTGGGTAGGACTTACGGTAATTACTGGATTTTTAACAATTAAATGTTCAACAGTTGATGTTACCGTTCCCACACAAGGAGCAATTGCATCAGCTGTAAGGGTTAGTAAAACTCGTCCACTTGCAATTTCATTTGCACCCGGAGTATATTCTACTACTCTAGTCGTAGGTGAAGTGGTAAAAGTTCCATCACCTCCATTTTTACTCCAATTAATATTGGTTACATTAGTTGTTATGGCATCCGCTGTTGTAATCACAGTTCCTTCGCAAAGGGTTTGAGAAGCACCTGCGTTTACAATTGGTTGACGTTGCACTGGAATACGAACTGTTTTAACCACATTGGCACTGCAAGGCGCATTAGGAATTGCCGTTACTGTGATATCTATGTAACCATTAGAAATATCTGTGGCGCTTGGTGTTACTAATGGTGTCAATGAAGTGGCATTAGCTATGGTTGTTCCGGTCGTTGAAGTCCAAGTATATGAAGCTGCATTAGTTACTGTAGTACCTGAAACCAATACATTAGTAGCATCTTGACAAATCGTAGGTTGCGGACTAACTATTGTAACTATTGGTGATTTAACCAAATTAACTAAAGTTGTAGTAACCAATGGAACCGAACAAGGTGCTATTGAATTTGCAGTTAATGTTAAGGTAATCGGTGAATTTTGAACATCTAAAGCCGAGGGGGTATAGGTTGGATTAATGGTATTATCCACATTAAAAGTTCCCGATCCAGATGAAGTCCATCGTAAACTACTTATTGTTGTCATTGTAGCTGTTGCCGTTGTGATAGTAAAAGGTAAATCACATTGTGTAAGACTCGGACCAGCACTCGCAACTGGCTCAGCAATAAAACTTAAAACAAATGATTTAGATTGTTGTGTTGCACAAGGACTCACAGGCATTACATACATAGTCAAAGTAACCGAACCATTGGCTTTATCGATTGCTGACGGAAGGTATATTGGATTTTTAGCATCGAATGTGGTGGTAAACGAACCGGTTCCACTCGATTCCCAGCGAATAGATCCAGCTAAGAAACTATTGGTGATAGTAGTCCCACTGATAGCATATTGATTAGCACTTTTACAAAGAGAAGCACTTGCTACCGTAGTAATAACTGGCAATTTTTGGAAACTGATAATAACATCATTGGAAACTGGATCTTGGCAAGAATAACCATTGGCAGTTAATGTCAAAGTTACTGAACCGCCCGCTAAATCTGTAGAAGATGGAGTATACACCATTCCATTCATTGAAGTAGCATTAGTAATTGTTCCTGAACTTCCATTAGAAGACCAAACTACAGTGGCGTAATTAGCTGCAGTGGCAGTAGTAGATATATACGTCCCATTTTCACAAATAATTGCATCTGGTCCTGCATTTGCTTCAGGCTTCTTTATAAAATTTAAAGCAATTGTATTGGTAGTTGACGAATTACAATTGGCTGGTGTTCTTGATGCGGTTAAAGTTAAAATCACAGAACCTCGAGATAAATCGGCAGCATCAGGGATATACGAATTCGTTGCAGTAGTATTTGAAGGTGAGGGTGTTGTAAAACTTCCACTTCCTGAAGTTGTCCAAACCAATAAATTAGGGTCGAAATTAGTCGCAACAATTCCAGAGTAAGCACCCGTACCTGAAATCTGAACCGGAACTCCTGCAATGGTACAAATATCTTGTTGTGAGTTCACTACTGAAATTCTTGGAATTTTATTGATGATCAAATTCACTTCAGCAATTGCGTCTATTGTGCAAGGTGAATTTCTCTTGGCCGTTAAAATTAATTTTACCGAACCGTTATTAATATCATTTGCCCCAGGTGTATAGGTTGGAGATAATGTATTTCCTCCTGTAAAACTTCCTCCCGTATTTGAAGCAGTCCATTCTAAGCTTTCATAATTAGTTGCAGTAGCAGTACTAACTGTATAGGTAGCTCCTTCACAAATTTGAGGATTAACCGCACTAATACTAGCCGTTGGTTTTTGTATGATCGTAACGGTTGTGGTAGCTACTGACGGAACCGTACATGGAAATTGAGGTTGCGCTGTTAATGTATACGTTATCGTACCAGAATCTGTAACAGAGGAAACATAATTTGGAGTCAAAGTAGCTGTATTATTAAATACTCCACTTCCTGAACTTTTTGACCAACTAACTGCACTATTATTAGGTGCTGATCCATTTAGATAAACCGTTTGACCTTGACAAATTGTTTGTGCAGTGCCTGCATTAGCTACAGGATTTTTTCTTATAGTAACGGTTACCATACTTTGAGCGTCAGTACAACCCAATTTCTTTCCTTTTAAAGTAAAGGTAACGGACCCATTGATTATATCAGAAGGACTGAAAGTATAGGTAGGATCTTCAGCAGTTGCATTATCTAAAGTTCCTGATCCATCATGTGTCCAAACTACAGAATCCGTAAATGATTTAGAACCATTCAAAACATAAAACTGTTGTGTCTCACAAACGGTGACATTCGGACCAGCACTTACAGTTGGGGCCCCATTGATTTTATAAATAACACTATCCGTTACATTGGGTCCACAACCATTGTTGGGAGTGACAGTAGCCGTAAAAGTAACAAACTGATCACGATCTGAAGCGGATGGATTGTATATTGGCGAACTCACAGATGGATCTACAAAACTTCCCGACCCTCCCGATTTAGTCCAAGTAATAGTCCCCGCATTTTGAATATTTGAAGTAATTGTAATTGGACCTTCACAAACTGTTCGATCAGGACCTAAATCGACTGTTGTTTGATCAATCGTAATTTTTAAATCTTTACTAACGATTGTATTACATGGGTTTTGCCCTGTAACATTTAATCGAACTATAACAAATCCATTGGCAATTCCAATAGAACTTGGTGTAAACATAGGACTTAAAGTATTGGCATTTGCTAAACTACCTCCATTTGCAGGAATTACTTCCCAATTATATGAAGCATATAAATTAGCAATAGACGCTACAATTGTTTGATTTGTAGCTATATCACAAATACTAATTTGAGGAGCTCCATTTATGCTAATTATAGGCAAAGGCTGAACTGTTATAGTAACACTACTCGATTTGGAACAAGCTGTTGCTGTATTGGTTTCTGTTAGTGTATAGGTAGTAGTTGCGGTTGGGGTAACGGATGGATTGGAACTAGTAGAAGTAAAACCTGAAGGATTACTCGACCAAGAATAGGTATTCCCAGTTACCGGACTAGCGCCAAGGTTTACTATATCACCCTCACAAATAGTTTTATTGGATATAACGGTTGCTGCAGGAAGTGGATTAGTAGTTACCTCGAATTGATCTTGTGTTATACAACCGGAAGCAGTATTAGTTACCGTGTAAGTAAAAACCTGAGTTCCTAAAGTAGTAAATAAAATTGAAGATGTAGGAGTAATACTTGAGTATCCTAAATTTGAGGTCAATGAATAGGTCTGTCCTGCGACAAAAGTATCACCAAAGGATCTTGTAGTTCCAATGCAAATTTCTTGATTAGGAAAATCAGTAACTATTGGGGTATCCTTAACTAGAATAGTAACGGCATTGGAAAAGGCCGAAGGACAAACTCCACTTTTAACTTCAACTCGGTATTGAGTTGTTTGAGTTAAAGCAGGTGCTGAAAAACTAGTTGTTGTTGCAGCGATGTCAGACCAAGTGGCGCCGTTATTTGTAGATTGTTGCCATTGTACCACCTCTCCTACTTTGCCCGTCAAATTCAATGCACCACCAATTATATTTTTACACACACTTGAATTAATTGCTGATAAAGCACCCCCATTTGAAACAGTTGACACCGAAATCAATGCGGGTGTTGAATAAGAAGTTGACCCTCCACTTTGAACTACAGCTCTATAGTACAAAGATGCTGTTACGTTAGTGGCTGTAAAGGTTGCATTTTGTACATTGAAATCGGTAACATTAGTTGAAAAATCACTAACCGATGAAGATTGCCATTTGACAATATTTCCTGTATAACCTGCTGCTGTTAATTGGGTTGAATTCACTCCAGAGCAAACTGTAGAAGTTCCAGCAATACTTCCTCCTACAGAGTCAGCAAAAACAGAAACAGCAACAGCGGTTCTTGCTACACTTTCACAGCCATTTATTTTTTGAGAAGCATAATAGGTCCCTGTTGTCAAAAGAGCGGTACCCGAATAAAGTGTACCTCCAGATAGCGAATCATACCAGGCAGGAATACCCAGACTAGTAATTGTAAGGTTATTTACTGTTTTATTTTGAGAAATCAAAAAAGTTTGCGCAATAGCTGATGGCGCAGCAGGTGTAGTTGCTACATTCACAACAACCTGATCTGTATTAGAACATCCATTGGCTCCCACTCCTGTTACCGTATAGGTGGTAGTAGTTGATGGAGAAAAGGATACAGCATTAGTCACACCGTTATTCCATGTATAAGAAGTCGCACCACTTCCTGATAAGATAACCGAATTACCGGCACAAATGGTTTGATCTACTCCAGCATTTACTGATGGCAAAGCATTAATTGAAATTAAATATGAAGCCGTAGAAGCTTCGGAACAAGTGCCACTTTTAACAATTGCTCTGAAATACGTTGGGCTATTCAAAATTCCAGGAGACAAAGTCAAGGCTGTAGAATTGATATCGGTCCAAGAAATGGCATCCAAAGAAGATTGCCATTTGACCACCGTTCCCACATTACCGTTTAATGTTAAAGTACCTGCCGCTATTCCTGCACAAGTTGATCCAGGTCCTGAAATGGTTCCTGAAACACTACTCGGTTCAACCGAAATGGAAAAAGTTTTTGCATCTCCTACACAGCCATCATATGTTGGCGTTACAGTGAATGTAGCAGTGACTGTACTATTGGAAGTATTGGTGGTAATAAAATTAGGAATGGGAGAAGTTGTCCCGCTTGAGGGAGATAATCCAATCAAATTGGCATTAGTTGCACTCCAGGTAAACGAAGTACCAGAACCATTTAAGGGAGAACTTGCAGTTAAATCAATATTAGCAATGGTTGTTCCTTTGCACACTTGTTGTGAAGAAATGGTATTTAATATTGGTTTTGGATTAATTGTAACAACATATTCTTTTGGTATACCAGCACATCCGTTAGTGGATGGCGTAATTCGAATCGTTCCTGAAATCGGTTGATTAGTAGTATTAACTGCAGTAAATGTGGGTATATTCCCTGAACCACTTGAGGCAAGACCAATAGCTGTGTTAGAATTGGTCCATGAAAATTGTGTTCCAGATGGTAGTCCGTTAAGGTTTAGTACTGGGACTGTCGAACCCACGCAATACGATATATTGGGTAATACATTAGAAACTAATGCTGTAGTATAAGTAAAAACAGTAGTAGAAGTTACTCCATCAACTTCAACAAGTCCTGAGGTTAACCCACAAGGGATTATGACCTGTAATTCTGTTGCCGAAACAAATCTAGTGTTAGCGGAAGAGATCGTTGTTGTTCCAATTTTAACAATTGAGTTACTGGTAAAATTAGTTCCTACAATAGTCACAGTCGAACCAGCAGATCCATCAACCGGAGAAAATGAACTAATAGTTGTTGCAACTAAACGTACTTTAATTGTATTTGATTTTATATCTAAATCAGATGAAAAAGAGGAAATACTTATAAATAGAAATAATAAGCTAAAAAGTGATTGAAATTTGTGATAATTTTTCATACTGTTAATAGTAATTTATTGTAAAAGAAAAAAATAAATAAATTCCATTTTTCTCTTGTTAAAAAAGAATTTTCTGTCCCAAAAGCCTAATCTAAAAAGCCATATTAGAGTCAGAAAACGCTATGAACATACCAAATTACTTACAAACATATAAAAAACAACGCGGATTACTGATATTTTAAATAAAATTACTGATATGTTGAAAAAAAATTATGTTTATTAACAATGTTTTGTTAATAACTATTACCACACAAAAAAGCGCCTTATTCTTACAAATAAGACGCTTTTTTGAAAAGTAAAAAAATCAATCAATTAGTCTTAAAACTCCAAATCTGACCTTGGGTTTCAGCTCCTTTTGCGTCTCTAACCACTACTTTCCAATAGTAGATAGTAGCCGCTTGTAGGCTTGCATCAAAGGAGGTCGTGGTCTTATTGTCAACTACCTTAGTAGTAGGTGTAGCAATGGTTCCTAAATACACATCATATGAAAGAACATCTGTAGCATCTACGTCAGAGCCAGTCCATTTTAAGGTGGTTGTTGTCCCTGTAATGATGCTATTAGCAACTGGTGCTACTAATTGTGGTAAAAATGGTGCATGGTTAGTCACAGCGGTACCTTCAGTAAAAAAACTATAAACTGTAGAGTAAGCGCTCGCTGCGCCTTTGCTATCCGTTGCCTTCACCCGCCAGTAATACGCCTTCCCTTTTTCAAGGGTCACCGTATGTGTTGGAGCTGAAACCTCAGCAGTATTCACAATTTGTGTAAACAAATTGTCTGTAGCGATCTGAATTTGATACAAAATTGGATTATTTTCAGCGTCTGTAGAAGCAGTCCATTCGAAATTAATTGAATTACTTATACATAATTTAGCAAGGGTTGGGCTAACCAAACTTGGAATTGACGGGGCTAAATTTTTTGGTTCTAAAACGGGTTCATTTCCTCCGCCACATGAGAGTAATAAAAAATTAAATACGATGTAGTATAGTATATTTCTTTTCATAATTAATTTTTGATTATGATTAAACTTGTAGGTATAGCAGTGTATACTTTAGCAATATAAGTTCCGCTCGTTTGGTTGTCTAAATTTAATTGTATCTTTTGGTTTACTACTGGATAAACACCTTTAGATATTAATTCCGCTTTGATTGAATACAATTCTATGTAGATCTCTTTCAATTCGGTAGACATACTAATTTCAAATGAGCCTTTGGTAGGATTTGGATACGCCATATAACTATTTGGAAGATCCGAAATTACTTTTGAATAAATACCTTCGCAAGCTATTGCTGATTTGACCATTACCACATCACCAACATTGACATCAAGTTCAAATAGGGTGTGATCGGTTGTAAATTTTGATTTACCGTTCAACAGTACTTCAAAGGGTGCGCTACCCTCTGTAATTTCAATTGCCACTTTGTTAGACGAAACTCCTGATGTTTTTCCTGTCAACGAACCACCTTTACCAATTGTTAAGGTATAACAATGTGGGAATGTTTTCCCCGTAATATTGATACAAACATTATACTCCCCTGCTGTTAAATCAGGTACAATCAAAGAATTATTTACAAAATTATAAACTTTGTTATTGATAGTAGCTGTATAATTAAAACTCTGAGTAGCCTTAATGCTAATTTCACCGTTATTCTTTCCTGAGCATGTTTCAGATTTAGTAATAATAGTAAAATTATCGAATGGCAAACTAAATGCTTCTATACTAATATTTACTGTTGCAATATTACTATCTACACTTCCATCATTTACTTTATAAGTAAAACTATCGGTAATAGTATTTGAACCATTATGAACATAGGTAAAGGTTCCATTACTATTGAGTGTTAAAGTTCCATTAACTGGATTAGTAACACGAACAGCTGTTAAAGTATTATTTTCAGCATCTGTGTCGTTTGTTAGAACACTCGTAATTCCTCCAGATAATAATGTTGCTGTCTCACCATTTTTAATTGTAATCTGATCAGATAAAGCTACTGGAGCATCATTTACAGGATTAATTGTTATAGTAACAGTTGCTATATCACTATCCGATGTTCCATCATTAACTTTATAAGTAAAACTATCTTTTGTGGTTTCAGATCCATTATGAACATAACTAAATGTTCCATTACTATTAAGAGTTACTGTCCCATTAATTGGATTGGTAACAATAATTGGTATTAAATTAGTATTTAATTTAAAATCATTATATAACAAATTATCAGATCCATTCTTTAATACCCCCGAAACTTTACCTTCATCAACTTCAATAAAATCATTAACCGGAGTAGTTTTGTTCAGTATTGATATTTTACCATCAAGTTTATAGAAATATTTTTTAATTGGTACTCCTTCATTCCCATTTGGATCGGTTATCAGTATTGATGATGAAAATACTCCGTCTTTTAAACTACTAATATTTAAATTATTCAATACTATTTCGGTTTGAGTTATTACGCCCTCTATTGAAATAGAAGGAATTGAAGTAGATGAACTTTTAATATCGAATTGTTTATTAGTTGTGGAATTTTGTTCAAATAAGACTTTATATGTCCCATTTAAATCTACATTTTCGGCTAGCACTTTAAACACAATTGAATCAATATTGCTTGAACCAGAATCTTGTAGATTTGATTTTAAGTAATATCCTTTAGGCAGAACTGTATCTTTGGTATAATCAGTCGTTGTTGTCGCTATAAGTTGATTTTGGTTATCAGTAACCTGAACTGTTAACTTAATAATACCGTCTAAAACTCCCGTCAAGTTAATAGAGTTTAACGAAATAAAATTGGAGGTAAATATTCCTTCGCCTCTTACTACATTACCACCTAATAGGCTATATACTTGATAAACATATTTATTCCCTTGACAGGGTTTACAACTAATTTCTGCGCTAATTGAACTTACATTTTTTGAATTGACTACTTTACTTGTGATTGTTGCAACAAGAGCTTCATCTAATTTTACATCTGATTCAATCACATCAAATCTAACAATCTCTACAAATGAATAATTCCTGAAATTCCCAGCTCTATCAACCGTTTGCATAGAAGATATCCCCCACTTACCCGGAGGGGAACCTTTAGGTAGTAAAATATCGAGATTGATCAGATTCCATTCTGAATTTCCGTCTGGTTTTAAGCTATAATAATTTAGTAGCATATTATCATTCCAACTACTGTAACTATGCTCAATACCCAATGGATCACGCAATACATATCGTACTAATTTTGCACCGGATTCATGGGTTGGGAAATCTGACAAATCCCTTATTAATAAAGAAATATCAACTCTAGTTTCACCATCTGGAGACAAAGGATTAGTTGGTTTAGCAATTACATTAATTCGATTTAAATCTATTTCAGGGGCAATATAATCAGGAAAATTAGTTTTGACATATAAACTATCTCTTATATCTTTAAATATATCTAACTTTCCAGGTTTAATATAAAAATTAGCAGTATCCTTTACCATATAAACATTAGTATAATTGCCCGCAATATCACTAGAATTCAATTGTGAAACAGAGTAATAACCAGAAGGAAAATATTCTGGAATAACTAAATGCATTTCAAAATGTTTGATTGAATTATAATCATTTTTATACGATTTAGCTGCATTAATGATAGGTTTTCCTTGGATTTGCTCCTCATATTTTTGAGCATTTGAATTGTCTAATTTTGGAAAATAAATTCTAGTTATACTTCGATCCATTGGACTATTATCATAATAATCGTAGGAATATTTTATCGCTTGCATTTGCAATCCATTGACATTGTCTGAAGTATTTTGACCATTTGGATCAAATTTTCCTTGAACTAATTCTGATTTTAAATTATATTGCCATTTAGGTGGGGTTATATCTTCTAGAGGATTTTCTATATATAATTTAAACCCAAATGAAGAAGTATTTTCAAAACGAGAATTCCCAACAGGATCTTCAATCCTTAATGATACTAAATTCCAATAACCACTTTTTTCATGTTTACTAAATGTAGTTGTTCCAACCAAAGTGGAATCGACTGAACCATTTTTCGGAGTCAACCATAAATCGTGAATAGTACCTATACTGGATGCTAATCGTATATATCCAACAGAAGCTCCGTCAATTTTTGGATCTTTTGAGTTCAATTTAAATTCAAATTTTACAACTTTATCATCGTTTGCACTTCCTTCAACATTAATTGTTGATCCAATTATTTTTCCAGGATAAGTATAATCAGGAAATAAATTATAAACCATAAAGGTCAAATCTTCTCTAATTTGGGCTTTATAACGAGTTCCATGCATAATTCTGTCTCGAATAAACTCATATTTTCGAACTGATCTAGATAGCAATAAATCTGGATTTAATATGTAAGTAGCAATCGACTCAGCCATATCTTCATCTGGATTCTTTTCATGTGCATATTCAGTAACAAATTCAGTTGTGTTATAAGTAGACCATCCTGAACTAGAGGTAGGATCTTGGAACCAACCTCCCAAATCAGACCAATCTTTTTTTAATACACTATCAAAAGCATATGCCCATAAAAAATGAGATTTCTCATGTAAAATTAATCTTCTAACAACACTATTTATTTCTGTGTTATTAAAAGTTTTACTCATAAATTCTATAGTATTAAAACTTGTCCAAGCAATTGCAGCTGCAGTCGTATAAATAGGATGATCTTGTCCATTTACTCTTCTTACTAAATATTTAAGCCCTTCTTGTTTATGAAATCCCTCTGGCAATTCCTCAAACATAGAGAGTATTTCAATTTTTTCTTCATTGAAAAATTCTTGAAAATTAGACGCGTCTTCATGCATTAAATTTTGGGTTTCTAGATTCGATTTCATAAACCTAAATCCGTATTTTTCTTGTGCTATTATATCTACATTTTGCTCATTTGACCCAAAGTCAGTATAATAATTTAAAATAGCATGATTCAATCTTTTAGAATAAAACTTCGTTTTAATTCCATCCAAAATCCCTATTTGTGGACTTGCATAGGTAAATGCGGATTGACTAACGGTAACATGTTTAACCCCGTTTACATTGACAATATTGATGTCTTTAAATTGTTCTTGATCCGTTAAATAAAAAATAGCTTTGACATTTTCACCCTTCTCAAAATTGAGCACACTCCCTTCCCCAAATGTTTGCAATGGCAACGTTTTAAGCATTGAATATAATCTGAAACTATCTTCACTTGACCATTTTGATCTATCATTAGATAAAATTATACCAAACTCATTCCTTAGTTTAACTGACGAATAATCATTTGGTATTGAAACCGTATTGTTTAATACTACTAAAGTTGAAGGCTCATTTACATACACTTGTGTTGCATGACCTGCATAACTATCGTCATCTTTCCAATTATAGATATAATTTGTGTTTAATAGAGGCGTTAAAGTAACCGTGGCATTATTTGTTTCAGGAATATTGATAACCGTAGAAGAAGGAAAAGTGTATCCAGTTGCATCTATTATCAATGCCCATTTTCCGTTATCTACATTAAATTGAACCGTTGAAGTACCCGAAGAATTATACTTAACCCATTTTTTTAATAATTTTTCTGCACTTTTTTGAACAATAATTCGGATAGAATCGTTTGCTTTTATTCCGTTTACATTGACGGTCAAATTATTTTGAGCAAATAAATTAGTACCAAGCATCAATAATGTAATCAATAAATATTTTTTCATAAGTAATATTTTATGGACATAATATTATAACCAATTTCTAACTGTAATTTTACAAAAATATCCAATTCATATATAGCAAACCATACCTATATTTAGTGATATTCTACTT
The DNA here is from genome assembly GCF_020886055.1 of Flavobacterium ammoniigenes. Taxonomy (NCBI): domain Bacteria; kingdom Pseudomonadati; phylum Bacteroidota; class Flavobacteriia; order Flavobacteriales; family Flavobacteriaceae; genus Flavobacterium; species Flavobacterium ammoniigenes. The sequence goes on from NZ_AP025184.1 coordinate 2,025,348, forward strand.
TAAATCAATTATATAATATAAAAAAAGCGTCTTATTCTTACAAATAAGACGCTTTCAAAAATTAAAAAATCAGACTTATAAAATATAATCCGTATTGATAAAGTTAGACTCTTTACTATTTAATAATTCTTGTAAAATAGCATTGTTATACTCATTGTCTTTTGAGGCTACAAATGTTCGAATTGAAAACGAACGCAAGGCATCGTGAATACTCAAGGTTCCTACTGCAGAATCTTTACGACCTGTAAACGGAAACACATCGGGTCCTCTCTGACATGAACTGTTCAAGTTTACTCTACACACTAAGTTGACCAAAGTATCAATTAATGGTGCAATGGTTTTAATGTCTTTTCCAAACAAACTCACTTGCTGACCGTAATTCGATTCGGCCATATCATTCAACGGCTCTTGAATATCTTTAAACGAAATGATTGGCACCACAGGACCAAATTGCTCCTCGTGGTACACACGCATGTTTTTGTTCACTGGGTACAAAACCGCTGGAAAGATAAAATTGTCGCTATGCTGCCCACCTTTTGTATTCAAAATTTGAGCGCCGTTGGCTTTTGCATCGTCAATCAATTCTTGAATATAGGCTGGTTTTTCTTTTTCAGGAAGTGGAGTCAACATCACTCCTTTTTCCCATGGATTTCCAAAAGCCAATGCGTCTACTTTAGCCGCAAAACGGGTATTGAATTCTTGTGCAATTGATTCGTGAACATACAATACTTTCAAAGCGGTACAACGTTGCCCGTTGAATGACAACGATCCTGTAATACATTCTTGGATTGCCAAATCCAAATCGGCGTCTGGTAAAATAATCGCTGGATTTTTGGCTTCCAATCCTAAGATTAAACGCAATCTGTTTTTATTAGGGTGTTGGTCTTGCAACGCAATCGCTGAGGTACTGTTTCCAATCAAAGCCAAAACACCCACTTTTCCAGATTTCATTATTGGCGAAGCCACTTCTCTACCTCGACCGTAAATAATATTAATAGCACCTTTTGGGAAACTACTTCTAAATGCTTCTAAAAGTGGAGACAACAATAATACACCGTGTTTCGCTGGTTTAAACACCACCGGATTACCCATGATTAAAGCAGGAATCAACAATGAAAAGGTTTCATTCAAAGGATAATTATAAGGTCCAAGACACAAAACTACACCTAAAGGCCCTCTTCGAACCATAGCATGAATACCTTGCACTTTACTGAAATGAGCACTTCGGCTGTTCAATTCCTTCAAACTATCAATCGTATCGTAAATGTACTCTACCGTTCTGTCAAATTCTTTTTCAGAATCGCCAAGGGTTTTTCCAATTTCCCACATTAATAATTTGACCACTTCGGCACGAGTGTCTTTCATTTTGGTAACAAAATCTTCCATGCATTGAATGCGGTCCACTACTTTCATGGTGGGCCACAAACCTTGACCGTTATTGAAGGCTAAATCAGCCGATTCAACTGCTTCCATCGCTTCTTTTTCTCCCATTGCAGGAATAGTTCCTAGCAAAGTGGGTGCATAATCAGCTGTAGAGGAAATGGTGGAATAAACTGGTGTGGTAACGCCAGTCCATTTTTTTAATTCGCCATGAACTAAATAGGTATCTTGAGTTAAAGGCGATGTAATTTGAAATTCTTGAGGAATTGTACTCATAGTAGGTTGTTGTGTTGTTGTTTAGTAAATTAGGGTTCAACGATATCGCCGTCCCATTCGATAATTCCACCTAATAAGTTATAGGCATTTTCAAAACCTAATTCGTTCATAATGGCACAGGCATTAGCACTTCTAGCTCCCGAACGACAGTAAACATAATAGTTTTTGGATTTATCCAAAGTTTCTAGATCCGCTACAAAAGCAGCACCTTGATGAAAATCATAATTAATAGCTCCCGCAATATATCCTTCTTCAAATTCCATGGCTGTTCTCACATCAAGTATAACAGCATTTTCGTCTGACTCAAATTGAGCAATCCAATCTTCTTGTGTTAAATTCATATCAAATAATTTTGTTTTTGTAAAAATACGATGTTTTTAGTAAACAACAGATGAGATAGTTACGAATTGAAAACTAATTTAACGAAAACGATTTCCCGATTTCATTATATTCAACAAAATGATCTTTCGGGAGAATTCTTTTGAAAAATTAGTTGTGGTGGAGATAAAATGAATTGAAATTAATAGTTGTATAAATCCTATTTAAGCCAATTTCTATATGCTGAAAATAATATTTAAGAAATTGATCCGCTAAGACTGTGACAAATGTTACATTTGGTATGATTCAAAATGTTCATTTTTGTAATTAAAATTATCGAAATATGGAATACATCGGCTACTTTGCGTCAATTATAATAGGTCTTTCCCTTGGTTTGATAGGAGGTGGTGGATCCATTCTTACTATTCCGATATTGGTCTATTTATTCAAAATTGATCCTGAATTAGCCACCAGTTATTCCTTATTTATAGTTGGTATCACTTCATTATCAGGTTGTATTAGCCACTATCGAATGGGAAATTTGCAAATAAAAGCAGCCTTGTATTTTGCCGTTCCCTCTATATTTTCAATTCTGATTATTCGTGAAGTAATTTTTCCACAAATTGCCGAAACACTTTTTTCTATAGCTTCTTATCAAGTTTCAAAGAGTTTCTTAATTATGATCGTATTCTCATTGCTGATGATGGCCGCTTCGATTTCAATGATTAGAAAAAGTAAAGAAGTTTCAACAACTGGAAAAACCAACTATATTCAATTGGGAGTAATTGGGTTTTTTGTAGGAATTGTAACTGGCTTCTTGGGTGCTGGTGGCGGATTTTTAATTATACCCGCTCTGCTTTTTTTCGCAAAATTACCCATGAAACAAGCTATTGGAACCTCATTGTTAATCATTTTCATCAACTCAGCTATCGGATTTGGCGGCGACTTATACATAGGAACTCCAATTGATTATGGGTTTCTACTAATTATTTCAGGCATTGCCTTTATAGGTATGCTGATTGGTACTCAATTATCTAAACGAATTGATAGCAGCCAACTCAAACCCATTTTTGGTTGGTTTGTTTTAATCATGGGAATGTATATTATTACCAAAGAAATTTTCTTTACCTAATACTCAAACAAAAATCAATTTTTAAAATCTATAATCTGAATTACATTTGTAATCAAATAAGGAATTTACACTCATGCAAATAGAACAAATTTATACTGGATGTTTAGCTCAAGGAGCCTATTATATTACTTCTAATGGAGAAGCAGCGATTATTGATCCGCTACGTGAAGTACAACCGTATTTAGATCGTTTAGAACGCGACAAAGTAAGTTTAAAATACATATTTGAAACCCATTTCCATGCAGATTTCGTTTCAGGTCATTTAGATTTAGCTAAAGCGACCAATGCAAAAATTGTATATGGACCAACGGCTAAACCGGAGTTTGAAGCTCTAGTTGCCGCTGACGAACAAGTTTTTGAAGTGGGGAAAATCAAAATCAAAGTACTCCACACTCCAGGTCACACTATGGAAAGTACTACGTGCTTATTGATTGACGAAAACGGAAAAGACCACGCCATTTTTTCTGGAGATACCTTATTTATTGGCGATGTAGGTCGTCCGGACTTGGCACAAAAAGCGGCTTCGATGACACAAGAAGAATTGGCTGCTACATTATTTCATTCGCTTCGCAATAAAATCATGACTTTGGCCGATGATGTTATTGTATACCCTGCTCACGGCGCTGGAAGTGCTTGTGGAAAAAACATGAGTAAGGAAACAGTTTCTACCATTGGTAACCAAAAAGCAACGAATTATGCCTTGAGAGCCAATATGACTGAAGCCGAATTCATCAAAGAAGTTACCGATGGTTTATTGCCTCCTCCAGCTTATTTTGGGATGAATGTAGCCATGAACAAAAAAGGATACGAAAGTTTCGAAACCGTTTTAAACCATGGTATGCGCGCTATTCCTGTAGCTCAATTAGAGGTAATGATAGAAGAAACCAGAGCGTTACTGCTAGATACACGTAACAATGGAGATTTTAGTAAAGGTTTTATTCCGCAATCTATTAACATTGGAATCGATGGCGATTTTGCTCCATGGGTAGGTGCTTTAATTGCCGATGTGAAACAACCGATTATATTAGTTACTGCTAACGGACGCGAAGAAGAAACGGTAACTCGTTTGAGCCGCGTTGGTTTTGACAACCTAATCGGGCATTTAGAAGGCGGATTTGAGGCTTGGAAAAATGCAGGACATGATATTGATACTGTCAATCGAATTTCAGCGGAAGAGTTTGAAAAACAAGTGACCATTGGCGAAAGCAAAATTATCGACATTCGTAAAGAAAGCGAATACGAAGCAGAACATATCGAAGACGCTTACAGCAAACCCTTAGCGTATATCAACGAATGGGTTAAAGACATCAATCCTGAAGAGCATTTTTTCTTGCATTGTGCTGGAGGATATCGTTCTATGATTGCAGCTTCTATTTTGGAAGCACGCGGTTTTAGAAATTTTAGTGAAGTAGAAGGTGGTTTCAATGCCATTGCAAAAACGACTGTTCCCAAAACTAATTTTGTATGTCAAAGTAAAGTTTTAAAATAAAATACCATGGAAGATTTAAAATGTTGTGTCACTTCTTGCGAAAAGCCTTTAGACCAAGACTATTGGGATGCCCAATACAAAGCTAAAGCAACGGGATGGGATTTGGGAACTGTTTCCCCTCCTATCCAAGAATTCGTTGATAGCATTCAAGATAAAAATAGTGCTATTTTGATTCCAGGTGGCGGAAATTCGTATGAAGCAGAATACCTGTTGCAACAAGGATTTACCAATATTACCGTGATTGATATTGCGCCTACCTTGATTGCTGTTTTGAAACAAAAATTTGACAATCATCCCAATATCAACATCATTTTAGGAGACTTTTTTGAACACCAAGGACAATATGATTGGATCATTGAACAAACTTTTTTCTGTGCGCTTCCGCTAACGATGCGTCCCAATTACGTTTGGAAAATGCACCAGCTATTAGCTCCTAAAGGGAAAATAGCAGGATTACTTTTCAATCGAGAATTTGAAGAAGGTCCTCCTTTTGGTGGTAACAAAGCCGAGTATACTAATTTATTCTCAGGAGCGTTCACTATCAACAAAATGGAAGTCTGTACCAATTCGGTTGCACCAAGAGCCAATTCCGAATTGTTCATTGAATTAGAAAAAAACACTGCAGCCGAAGTTCATTTATACACCTTTGAAGGCATAACCTGTATTGGTTGTAAAGCGACTGTTTCTGAAAAATTAGCCGAAATAGACAGGGTAATGAATGTCAATATGAATACTAATTTCACAGAGGTAATTATCGCTAGCGAAAAAGAAGTCGCTCTGCAAAAATTACAAGAGACCGTTTCTTATGACGAAAAATACAAAATCATAAAAGCCAATTAGTAGCTTATGAAAAATTTACTTTTAACCAATTGGCATCTAATGCGTTGGGTTCGTTTGGCTTTCGCTATTTTCCTTTTCATTCAAGCCTATATATTGAGAGAATGGGGATTTGTGGCTTTTGGAGCCTTTTTCTTATTTCAAGTGATTTTTAATATGGGTTGCGGACCAAATGGTTGTGCTGTACCCAATTCTAAAAAATAAATTATGGGAAACTTTAATCAAATCATACAATCAGACCAAACCGTTTTAGTAGACTTTTTTGCTACATGGTGTGGACCTTGCCAAATGTTAGCGCCCATTTTAAAAGACGTAAAAACCAATCTAGGCGAACGCATTTCCATTATTAAAATTGATGTGGATAAAAATCAAGCTGTTGCAGCTCAATATCAAGTGCGTGGCGTGCCTACGATGATTCTATTCCAAAACGGTAAACAACTATGGAGACAATCAGGAGTGATTTCAAAAGAGGAAATTATCAAAATCATTGTAGAAAAAAGTAATCCTTGACTACCCCTACTTCAAATAGGCTTACATTCTATTTTATTATTTCTAATGCAATAATTAATATATTTGAAAATGATATAGTAAAAACGCAACTTCACTTATAAAGCCTATTATAAATAAATCACCGATAGTTTTAGCTCATATAAACAAGATAGCGATAATTTAAAAATAAAATTTTAGACAAAAATGAAGATATACAGTAAGTCACACTTCAAAAACGAAAAAACAGACCGAAACTATTTTGAAAATTGGGTATCACAATTAGAAAAAAATAACGGTAGGAAATATGAGCGATATGAAATCGAAACTTCAATTGGCAAAACAATTGTTTGGGGTTTATATACAAACGAAGAATATTCAGACACATTAGTCATTTTCCCAGGAGCTAGAACTACTTCATTGATTTGGGACTTTGATAGAGGTCTTGACCACTTAAATCATAAAATGAGAATTTTTATGGTCGAAACTAATGGACTTCCCAATTTAAGTGATGGTGATACTCCGGACATTAGATCATTAGATTACGGTATTTGGGCAACGGAAGTTTTTGACAGATTAAATATAGATAATGCTTTTATTGCTGGAGCTTCATTTGGTGGATTAATTTGTATGAAATTTGGAATAGTAAGTCCAGAAAGAATAAAGGCAGCATTTTTACTAAACCCTGGTTGCTTACAACCTTTTTCTTTGACCTTAAAAAATCTCTATTATAATCTTCTACCCATCCTAAAACCAACTTCCCAAAATGTATTAAAATTTCTTGAAAAAGCTATTTTTTCAAAACCTAATCATAAGCTATCTGAGTTTTCAGAAAAAATGCTTGTAGACTATGAAGTATTCGCAATAAGTCGTTTCAAGGATAAGACTCAAAAACCTTATTACATGAATAGTGAACTAGAAAAAGTTAAAATAGAAACATTTTTACTTGTTGGAGATAAAGACCTTTTATTTCCATATCAAAAATCTGTTAATAATGCCAAAAGACAGATAAAGACATTGAAAGAAGTAAAGATTTACAAAAAGGTTGGACATGGGATTGAGACCTACGACAAGGCGATGAACTATATTGGTGAAATAATTAATAACTATGATCAATAGAGTTTTCAATAGTCTCGCTAACGAGCAAAATAAAATTCAGCCAAACAAAAACTACTCAAAGTCAACAACTTAAGTATTTTCTACTAATTTAAAAAAACTACACTCTCCGCTTCAACTCCACAGCATCAATATCGCTATGCGAAGCATCATAGATTGATTTTCCTTCTTTAATCAAAAGCAATTGCGGTGATTGATGGTACACCTCAAAACGAGTCGCAATCTCATTCGAGATATCTCTGTGATTTAGTAAGTCTAAAAAATACGGAGTGACACTGCCTTCCAAATCAAATTCATTCTCAAATTGTTTCAACGCCATGCGACTTATACTACAACGCGTGCTATGTTTAAAAATCACAACCGGTTGTTCATAAGAAAGATCCATTATTTCGTTCAACTGACCTAAATCAGTCAATTCGATCCAGTTGATTTTGGATGCATTGCTATTATTATTTTCTGAATCTCCAAAAATAGATTTGAATAAAGTCATTTTGTCGTTTTTTAAGTCATTTTGTCGGCTGTAATCCCTTGATATACGTCAAATTGACGTAAATTTAAGAGTGGAATAACAATTGACGATTTTGATGCGAAGTTAGTTATTTAACCCTAAATAATAATTTAAAAAAAAGACAAAAATGAACATCAATAAATTTACTACCAAATCGCAAGAGGCCATCCAACTTTCGCAACAAATTGCGCAAGGATTAGGGCAACAACAAATCGAAAATGAACACCTATTCAAAGCACTTTTAGAAGTCGATGAAAATGTGACTCCTTTTTTATTAAAAAAATTGAATGTGAATGTGTCGCTTTTCAAACAAATCTTGGAAAGTACCATTCAAAGTTTCCCAAAAGTGTCGGGTGGCGATATTATGTTATCAAGAACAGCTAACTCCACTTTGAACGAAGCCGAAATTTTAGCCGGAAAAATGAACGACGAATTCGTTTCGGTAGAACATTTGGTACTCGCTATTTTTGGTTCCAAAAGTAAAATCGCTCAAAGCTTAAAAGACCAAGGCGTAACCGAAAAAGGACTAAAAGCCGCCATTGACGAAATGAGAAAGGGCGAAAGAGTAACCTCTGCCTCTGCCGAGGAAACCTACAATGCTTTAAATAAATACGCCAAAAACCTGAACGATTTGGCTCGAAGTGGCAAGCTCGATCCTGTTATTGGTCGTGATGAAGAAATTCGTCGTGTGCTTCAAATTTTAACCCGTAGAACCAAAAACAATCCAATGCTAGTGGGCGAACCAGGCGTGGGTAAAACTGCCATTGCCGAAGGTTTAGCGCACCGAATTGTAGATGGCGATGTACCGGATAACTTGAAAGACAAAATCGTCTTCTCTCTCGATATGGGCGCCTTGATTGCGGGTGCTAAATACAAAGGCGAATTTGAAGAACGTTTGAAATCAGTGGTGAAAGAAGTGACTGCTGCCGAAGGGGATATTGTCCTTTTCATTGACGAAATTCACACTTTAGTGGGAGCTGGCGGTGGCGAAGGGGCTATGGATGCAGCAAATATTTTGAAACCCGCTTTGGCACGTGGCGAATTGCGCGCGATTGGGGCAACGACTTTGGACGAATACCAAAAATATTTTGAAAAAGATAAAGCGTTAGAAAGACGTTTCCAAAAAGTAATTGTAGAAGAACCAGATACCGAAAGTGCGATTTCGATCTTACGTGGAATCAAAGAAAAATACGAAACGCACCATAAAGTGCAAATCAAAGATGAGGCAATCATTGCAGCGGTCGAATTATCGCAACGCTATATTACCAACCGTTTTTTACCAGACAAAGCGATTGATTTAATGGACGAAGCGGCTTCTAAATTGCGTATGGAAATCAATTCAAAACCCGAAGAATTAGATGTTTTGGATCGAAAAATCATGCAATTAGAAATCGAAATTGAAGCTATCAAACGCGAAAAAGACGAAAGTAAGCTGAAAGTTTTGGGCATGGATTTGGCCAATTTAAAAGAAGACCGCAACGAGATTTATGCCAAATGGAAATCTGAAAAAGATGTGGTAGACAATATTCAAGCGGTAAAAACCGAAATTGAAGATTTCAAATACGAAGCCGAACGTGCCGAACGTGATGGCGACTACGGAAAAGTAGCCGAAATTCGTTACGGAAAAATCAAAGAGGCCCAAGAACGCTTGGATGTATTGGTGAAACAATTGCAAGAAAATCAATCGGGAACTTCCTTAATAAAAGAAGTCGTTACCCGCGAAGATATTGCCGAAGTCGTAGCCAAATGGACTGGAATTCCGGTGATGAAAATGCTGCAAGGCGAAAGAGAAAAACTCTTGCATTTGGAAGCCGAATTACATAAACGTGTGGTGGGTCAAGAAGAAGCCATTGAAGCGGTAAGTGATGCGGTGCGAAGAAGTCGCGCTGGTTTACAAGACATGAAAAAACCTGTGGGTACTTTTCTTTTCTTGGGAACAACGGGGGTGGGAAAAACCGAATTGGCAAAAGCACTTGCGGAATATTTATTTGACGATGAAAATGCCATGACCCGAATTGACATGAGCGAATACCAAGAACGCCACTCGGTAAGTCGTTTGGTAGGAGCGCCTCCAGGATATGTAGGCTATGACGAAGGCGGACAGTTAACCGAAGCTGTGCGCAGAAAACCCTACTCTGTGATCTTGTTGGACGAAATTGAAAAAGCGCATCCAGATACGTTTAACATCTTGTTACAAGTCTTGGACGAAGGACGTTTGACCGATAACAAAGGACGTCTCGCCGACTTCAAAAACACGATTATCATCATGACGTCGAATATGGGTAGCCAAATCATTCAAGACACTTTTGACAACTTGAAAGGAAGTGTCGAAGGAGCTACAGAATCTGCTAAAGTGGAAGTCTTGGGTTTATTGAAACAAACGGTGCGACCTGAATTCATCAATCGTATTGACGAAATTGTAATGTTTACGCCTTTGACTCCAGCTAATATTGCACAAATCGTAGGCTTACAATTGAAATCGGTAACCAAAATGTTAGCGCAACAAGGTATTACCATGGATGCGACTCCAGAAGCGATTGACTATTTGTCGCAAAAAGGCTATGATCCACAATTCGGAGCTAGACCCGTGAAGCGTGTGATTCAAAGAGAAGTATTGAACCAATTGTCTAAAGAAATTTTGGCAGGAGCCATCAAAACTGAAAGTATTATTCTTTTGGATGCTTTTGATGGACAATTGGTCTTTAGAAATCAAGCCGAATTGGTTTCTTAATTTAACAAAAAAGCGAAAAAAAATAATTTTTTTTCGCTTTTTTATATTGGGTTAATGGAATAACCTTTATATATTTGTCAACACATAAAAAGATTATGATAACGAATACAAACAATACTTGGTGGTGGAACAATTTACGTCAGTCGTCGTGAACAAAGCTCCTATAGTATAACTATCAATATAAAAGGCTTGTCATGACGACAAGCCTTTTTTCATATCTTTTTTATGCTTTTGATAACAATATAAAAATGAATAGTTTGAAATCATTTATTTTAAATACCCATTACAAACAAATCCTAGCCGACACGATTACGCCGGTGAGTGTTTATTTGAAAATTCGCGATAAATTCCCGAATAGCTTACTATTAGAAAGTAGTGACTACCACGGAAACGATAATAGTTTTTCGTACATCTGTTGCAATCCGATTGCTTCCATTAAAATAGAAAACGAAACTATTTTTAAAAGCTATCCTGACGGAAGTACAGAAAAAATCGCTATCGATGCTACAACTGATATTCCAGAGGTAATTCAGCAATTCTCAGGACAATTTGAATCGGAAAAGAATGATTTCAAATTCATTAACAATGGCTTATTTGGTTACATTTCGTATGATGCCGTTCGCTATTTTGAAAAAGTAAGTATCGCCAAAAAAGAAAATAGCAATACCATTCCTGATGTGTATTATGCGGTTTACCAAAACATCATTGCCATCAATCATTTCAAAAATGAAGCCTATATTTTCTGCCATAGTTTGGATGGGAAAAATAACATTTCAGAAATCGAACAATTATTGCAATCCAGAAATATAGCTTCCTATTCTTTCACCAAAGACGGTGAAGGTTTTTCTAATTTAACCGACGAAGAGTTCAAGCACAATGTGGCTTTGACCAAAAAACATTGCTACCGTGGCGATGTGTTCCAATTGGTTTTATCACGACGTTTCACCCAAGGATTTAAAGGAGACGAATTCAACGTATACCGTGCGTTGCGCAGCATTAACCCATCGCCTTATCTATTCTTCTTTGATTATGGTGATTTCAAAATATTCGGTTCTTCACCCGAAGCTCAAATTATTGTAAAAGACCGTAAAGCCGAAATTCACCCCATCGCAGGAACCTTCAAAAGAACAGGCGATGATGAAAAAGATGCGGTATTGGCCAAACAATTATCTGAAGATAAAAAAGAAAATAGCGAACATGTGATGTTGGTGGATTTGGCTCGAAATGATTTAAGCCGCAACGGTCACGATGTGCAGGTTGAAAAATATAGAGAAGTACAATTCTTTTCGCATGTAATTCATTTAGTATCCAAAGTAACGGGACATTTGCACGACAAAGCCTCTACGATGCAAGTAGTAGCCGATACTTTTCCAGCAGGAACCTTAAGTGGTGCACCCAAACATCGTGCTATGCAATTGATTGAAGACTATGAAAAAACCAATCGTAACTTTTATGGAGGTGCCATCGGATTTATGGATTTCAAAGGCAATTTCAATCATGCGATTATGATTCGTACTTTCTTGAGTAAAAACCACCAATTACATTGTCAAGCCGGTGCTGGAATCGTAGCCGATTCGGATGAAGAAAGCGAAATGCAAGAAGTGTACAACAAATTACGAGCCTTGAATACGGCTTTGGATTTGGCAGAAACAATTTAAAATGAACACAATGAAAAAGATATTAGTCATAGACAATTACGATAGCTTCACCTACAATCTAGTTCACTATTTAGAAGACTTAGATTGCGAGGTAACAGTGTATAGAAATGATGAATTTGAAATGGAAGAAATTGCTCGTTTTGACAAAATTTTATTGTCGCCAGGTCCTGGAATTCCTGATGAAGCGGGTTTTTTGAAACAAGTCATTCAGCAGTACGGACCGACCAAAAGTATTTTTGGCGTATGCCTAGGACAACAAGCGATTGGTGAAGTCTATGGCGGAACACTTTCCAATTTAGACAAAGTCTATCATGGTGTAGCGACAAATGTCACTAAAGCGGTGAACGACGAATTGCTTTTTGAAGGCTTAGACAACGAATTTGAAGTAGGACGTTACCATTCTTGGGTAGTCGATACTAACCTACCCGATTGTTTGGAAGCTACTTCATTTGACGCCAACGGACAAGTGATGTCGCTCCGCCATAAAACCTATGATGTTAGAGGAGTACAATTTCACCCAGAAAGTGTCTTGACTCCTAACGGAAAGAAAATGTTAGAAAATTGGGTGAAAGCTTAAAATAAGAAAATGAAAAACATACTCAACAGACTGATCAATCATGAACTGCTTTCGAAAGAAGAAGCAAAAAATGTCTTGGTAAACATCTCCAACGGAGCCTACAACCCAAGCCAAATTGCCTCTTTCCTAACGGTCTATATGATGCGTAGCATTAGCATCGAAGAATTAGCCGGTTTTCGTGAAGCTTTATTGGATTTGTGTATCCGTGTCGATTTATCAGCTTATAATACAATCGATTTGTGCGGAACAGGTGGTGATGGAAAAGACACCTTCAATATTTCGACTTTGGCGTCTTTTGTAGCTGCTGGAGCCGGAATCAAGGTGGCAAAACATGGGAATTATGGTGTTTCGTCTATTTCAGGATCGAGTAATGTGATGGAAAAAATGGGAATCAAATTCAGTAATGATGCTGGTTTCTTAGAAAAATGTATGGAGAAAGCAGGAATCTGTATTTTGCATGCACCGCTCTTCCACCCAGCTATGAAAAATGTAGGTCCTATTCGAAAAGAATTAGGGGTGAAAACTTTCTTCAATATGCTGGGACCTATGGTAAATCCCGCTTTCCCTCAGAATCAGTTGGTAGGTGTTTTTAATTTAGAATTGGCTCGAATGTATGCGTATTTGTACCAAAACACCGATAGAAATTTTACCATTTTGCATTCACTTGACGGCTATGACGAAGTATCCTTAACTTGCCCAACCAAATGCATTACGAATACCAAAGAATTAATGCTGAATCCGGATGATTTTGGGGTGCGTTTATTGTCTCAAACCGAAATTGAAGGAGGTAAAACCATTGAAGCATCAGCCCAATTGTTTACGGATATTATTTCAGGAAAAGGAACTGAAGCACAAAACAATGTGGTTTGTGCCAATGCAGCAATGGCGATTGCAACGGTAACCCAATGCAGTCCTTTAGAAGGGTTTGAATTAGCCAAAGAGAGTTTGTTCTCTGGAAAAGGATTGCAAGCCTTAAAAACGTTACAAGAATTAAGTAAATAATTATCGAATGAACATACTCGACAAAATAATATTCGACAAACGAAGAGAGGTAGTGCTCAAAAAATCGATTATTCCAGTTTCCCAATTGGAAGCATCGGTATTCTTTGAAAAACAAACTATTTCGTTGAGCCATAATTTACGCAACAGTAATTCTGGAATTATTGCCGAACACAAACGACGTTCCCCTTCAAAAGCTGAAATCAATTACGGTTTTACCGTAGAAGAAGTAGTCAAAGGTTATGAAACGGCTGGTGCTTGTGGTATTTCAGTTTTAACAGATGGCAAATATTTTGGTGGATCATTAGACGATTTGTTGTTAGCTAGAGCTACAGTCAACATTCCGCTATTACGAAAAGAATTCATAGTAGACGAATACCAAATCTTGGAAGCCAAAGCCCACGGAGCTGATTTAATTCTGCTAATTGCTGCGGTGTTGAGCCGGGAAGAAATCAAGAGTTTGTCTGAATTTGCACATCGTTTAGGATTGGAAGTCCTTCTGGAAGTGCACAATCAAGAAGAATTAGAGAAATCGATTATGCCAAGTTTGGACATGATTGGAGTCAACAACCGAAATCTGAAAACCTTTGAAGTGAGTTTGGATTTCAGTAAAGAATTGGCAGCCCAAATTCCGAACGACTTTGTAAAGGTGTCCGAAAGTGGAATCTCTTCTATTGAAGCGATAACCGAATTAAAACCGTATGGCTATCAAGGGTTTTTAATTGGTGAAAACTTTATGAAAACCGACAATGCAGGTCAAGCGGCTAAAGAATTTATAGCTCAATTAAAGTAAGTATGAAACTCAAGATCTGCGGCATGAAATACCCCGACAATATTCTCGAAGTAGGAACGCTCCTACCCGATTATATGGGCTTTATATTCTGGGAAAAGTCGGCACGCTATTTTGATGGAACCCTACCTACTTTGCCCCAAAGCATTAAAAAAATTGGAGTTTTTGTCAATGCTAATAAAGAAGAAATTGAAGCACAGGTATTGAAACACGATTTGCAAGCGGTTCAATTGCACGGACAGGAATCAGTAGCTTTTTGCCATGAGTTAAAAAATACTTTGGCTAATACGACTGAAATTATCAAGGTGTTTTCGGTGGATGACACATTTGATTTTAACCAATTAGAGCCTTTCGAAACGGTTTGTGATTATTTCCTTTTTGACACCAAAGGAAAACTACCTGGAGGCAATGGAACCACTTTCGATTGGAAAGTACTGGAACAATATCCATCGCAAAAACCATTTTTTTTAAGTGGCGGCATTGGATTGGATGAAATCGATTTGGTCAAACAAATACTAAAAACCGATTTACCCATTATTGCTATTGATGTAAATAGTAAATTTGAAATCGAAGCCGGATTAAAAAACAAAGAAGAATTAGATCGTTTTAAACAAAAAATAAACTTTTAATAAGTACAACATGAGTTACAACGTCAATGAAAAAGGGTATTACGGAGAATTTGGAGGAGCTTACATTCCTGAAATGTTATACCCCAATGTAGAAGAATTACGTCAAAATTATTTAAAAATAACGGCTGAACCTGAGTTTCAAGCTGAGTTTGACGATTTGTTAAAAGAATATGTGGGACGCCCTACTCCACTTTATTTTGCAAAACGTTTATCAGAAAAATACAATACCAAAGTCTACCTCAAAAGAGAAGATTTGTGCCATACAGGAGCGCATAAAGTAAACAATACCATTGGGCAAATTTTATTAGCCAAACGTTTAGGGAAAAAGCGAATTATTGCCGAAACGGGAGCTGGTCAACACGGTGTAGCTACCGCAACTGTTTGTGCTTTAATGGGATTGGAATGTATTGTGTACATGGGTGAAATTGATATCAAACGACAAGCACCCAATGTAGCTCGTATGAAGATGTTAGGAGCCGAAGTACGACCGGCCATGTCGGGTTCACGTACCTTAAAAGATGCTACAAACGAAGCGATTCGCGATTGGATTAACAATCCGGTTGATACCTATTACATTATTGGCTCTGTAGTGGGACCACATCCTTATCCGGACATGGTAGCGCGATTCCAATCGGTAATTTCGAAAGAAATCAAAAGCCAATTATTGGAAAAAGAAGGAAAAGAAAATCCAGATTATGTGATTGCATGTGTCGGTGGAGGTAGTAATGCTGCAGGAGCCTATTACCACTTTTTGGATGAAAAAGACGTTACTATCATTGCTGTAGAAGCAGCAGGATTAGGAGTACATTCCGGTGAAAGTGCCGCTACCTCCGCTTTAGGAAAAGTAGGTGTTATTCATGGGAGTAAAACCTTATTGATGCAAACCCCAGACGGTCAAATAACAGAACCCTACTCTATTTCAGCAGGACTGGATTATCCTGGTGTAGGACCAATGCACGCCAATTTATATGCAACCGGTAGAGCACAATTCATCTCAATTACCGATGAACAAGCGATGCATTGGGGATTGGAATTATCTAAATTAGAAGGTATCATTCCGGCAATCGAAACGGCGCATGCCTTTGCGGTTTTGGACGAAATGAAATTCAAACCAAATGATGTGGTCGTAATTAATTTATCGGGACGTGGCGACAAAGATTTGAATACTTATATTGATTATTTTAAATTATAACATGAACAGAATCAATCAAAAATTACAAGAGAATAAAAAAATACTATCCATATATTTTTCTGCGGGTTATCCAAGCCTAAATGATACCGTACAAATCATTCAAGATTTGGAAAAAAGTGGAGTTGATATGATCGAAATTGGGTTGCCTTTTAGCGATCCATTGGCAGATGGACCAACGATTCAAGCGAGTTCCACCCAGGCTTTACATAATGGAATGACAACTCAAGTATTGTTTGACCAATTGAAAGACATTCGAAAAACGGTTTCCATCCCATTAGTGATTATGGGGTATTTTAACCCAATGTTGCAGTATGGTGTGGAAGAATTCTGTAAGAAATGTGCTGAAATAGGCATTGACGGTTTAATCATCCCAGACCTACCTGTGGATGTCTATGCAGACCAATACAAAGCCACTTTCGAGAAGTACGGACTGATCAACATATTCTTAATCACTCCACAAACGGCAGAAGAACGTATCCGTTTTATTGACAGCGTATCGGACGGATTTATTTATATGGTGAGTTCAGCAAGTGTGACGGGTTCGCTAACAGGTTTTGGAAACACACAAGAAAATTATTTCAAGCGAATAGCCGGCATGAATTTGAATAACCCGCAAATCATTGGATTTGGAATCAACAATGCTGAAACCTTTAAACAGGCAACACAATTTGCCAAAGGTGCCATTATTGGAAGTGCATTCATTAATCATCTTACACAGAATGGGACAGGAAAAATCGAAGAATTTGTAAATGGGATTCGATAGTCCGAAACAAAATTGTCATCTATGCCTCTACATCTGTTAGAGGCATTTTTTATTTAATTCGTTTCGATTTTAATTCTTTTAATTTTTGTTAAAAAAATGTTAAATTACATTTAAACAACTGTTTAATTAAACGGTTGTTTAATTTTGTTTTCGATAAATAAAACTGCATTGAAAAGTAATTTCACTGACAAACAGATCCATATTTTAGAAGCCGCAGAAAACTTATTTGCCGATAAGGGTTTTGAAGGCACTTCCATTCGGGATATTTCAAAAGTAGCGAAGATCAATATTGCCATGATTTCGTATTATTTTGGTTCGAAAGAACGTTTATTGGAATCTTTGCTTTTTTACAGAACTTCAGATCTAAAAAATCAATTGGATCATTTAATTGTAGAAGAATTAGCACCTATTGACAAAATCAATAAACTGATTGCCTTATACATCAATCGAATTAATAAAAACAAAGGTATTTATCGCATTATCCATTTTGAATTCAATTCGGAAAAAAGAGCCAAGAGTTTAGCTGCATTTGCAGAGTTAAAAAAAGGCAATCTTAAAACACTGGAAACCATCATTGCAGAAGGACAGAAAAAAGGAGTATTTAGAAAAGACATCATTGTTCCCCTTCTCACCCCAACAATTTTAGGAACCTTCTTTCATTTTCAAATGAACAAGCCCTTTTTTGAAGAAGTGCTTCAGTTAAAAACGAAAGAATCTTTTGAAAACTATATTACAAACGAATTAACAAATCACATTCAACAAACCATAAAAGCATTACTGATACATGAAGAAAATTAATCGATTCTTGCTCGTTGGACTATCCATTTTTGGGATAAACACCATAGCTGCTCAAGGAAAAAGAAGTCTGACACTAGAAGAGTCAGTTCATTTGGCTTGGGACAATAGTAACGAAGTAGGATTGGCAAATGCCAAGGTGCTCTCAAAGAAATACGAATTACAGTCGGCTAAGAACAATCAGTATCCTGAATTTAAAATTTCGGGACAATACCAACGATTGGCTAATGCGGCTATCGATTTAAAGTCAACACAAAATTCCAATTCTGGTACTTTGCCAATCGTTGACCAATTAATCATTGGACAAGCCAATGCAACTTTACCCATTTTTGCAGGATTTAAAGTGCAAAATAACATTCAGTTACACGACAATTTATACCAAGCTGAGGCAGCCAATACTTTGCATACTAAAGAAGAGGTGGCGATTCAAGTGATAAATTTGTATGCTCGTTTATTCAAAGCGCAAAAAACTATAGCACTTTTGAAAGAAAACCAAAAAAGAGCAGAACAACGTGCCTATGATTTTGGCGAATTAGAAAAAAATGAAATCATTGCTCGAAATGATTTATTGAAAGCACAATTGCAAGTCTCTAAAATCAAGTTATCGATTGTAGAAGAAATGAATCATGAAAATACCATCAACTTTCAATTAATCACTTTATTAAAACTCCCTGCGGGTACCCAATTAGAAATTCGGGAAAGTGATTTTGCTAATTTCAAAATGGACAATATCCCAACCAATGAAGAACCTGCATTAGCTAACCGAAAAGATTTGCAAGCCATTCAATTACAAGGAAAAGCAAGCAAAGTGAATGTCCAATTAGCCAAAGGGAATTATTACCCAACTATCAATTTTATTGGTGGTTATGTCATGTTAGATCTTAAAAATGTGGTAACGGTACAAAATGCAATGAACTTTGGTATGGGAATATCTTATGATTTGAGTTCTATTTTTAAAAATGATGCTGCAGTAAAATTAGCTGAAAGTAAACTGACTGAAATTAAAAATTCAGAAGCTATGCTAACGGATTATATCAAAATTGAAGTTCAAAAAGCAATAGAGGATTACCATTTGGCTATCCAACAAAATGAAGTTTATGCGGAATCCGTTGCGCAATCATCTGAAAATTACCGAATCATCAAAGACAAATACGATAACGGCTTAGCCAATACCAATGATTTATTAGAAGCCGACGTAGAACAACTAAGCGCCAATATTAATAAAACATTAGCCAAAGCCAATATCATTCAAAAATACTACGCCTTACTGAATGCAACAGGGCAATTAACTGCTACTTTCACTATTTCAAAACTATAATCAACCCCAGACATGGAAAAGAAAAATACCAATAAAAAGTTCATCACTATATTTTTAACACTAATCATTGTGGGTGGTTCTTATGGAACCTACAAATACCTACATGCACAATCCCACGAGCTAACCGATGATGCTCAGATTGAGAAAAAAATGAATCCGATTATCCCAAGAGTTTCAGGATATGTGGATAAAGTGTATGTAAAAGACAACGATTATGTAAAAAAAGGAGATACCTTATTTACAATTGATCAAAGAGACTTTAAAATTAAAATCGAAGAAGCCAAAGCTACTCTTGTTGCTGCCGAAAGTAGTTTTGAAGTATCAAAAGCCGATATTAGTGGTGCATTGGCTAGTATAGCCGTTTCTAATGCAAACGTACAATCAGCTGGAGGAAATATTGAAGCTGCAAAAATACGTTTAGGTCGCTTAACTAGTGATTATAACAGATACAACAATTTGTACAAAAATCATTCAATTACCAAACAACAGTACGAACAAGCTTTGGCTGCTAAACAAGAAGCAGAAACACAAGTACGCATTTTGCAACAACAAGAAAAAGCGAGTAGTTTCCAAAAATCAGTGATTGAAGCCAAATCAAAAGTATCTAACAAACAAACTGATGTTGCTGCTGCGAATATCAAAAGAGCCCAAGCGCAACTTGAAGCGGCTCAATTGAACTTAACGTATACAGTAATTACTGCGGCTATTGACGGACAAGTATCTAAAGTAGATATTCAACCAGGCCAATTGGTACAAGCAGGACAATCCTTGTTCCAAATTATCAATAATGCCTCGGCATGGGTGATTGCTAATTTCAAAGAAACGCAATTGAACAAAATGGTCGAAGGACAAAAAGTAACCATTAAAGTAGACGCTTATCCAGATTATGATTTCCAAGGAACCATAGCTTCTTTTTCTCCAGCAACTGGTTCCCGTTTTTCATTACTTCCTCCAGATAATGCTACTGGAAATTTTGTTAAAACTATTCAACGTTTGCCTGTCAAAATTAGTTTAGACACCACCAACGATCCAAAAAAAATACAATTATTACGTCCGGGTATGAACGCGGATGTTGACGTACATTTACAATAAAATGGTGCAAGCTGACGATTTAGTAGAATACGGCTATCGACGTGTAGTTATTACGATTACAGCAGTACTTTGTGCCTTGCTTGAAATTGTAGACACTACAATTGTCAATGTGGCGCTGACTAATATGCGTGGAAGTCTCGGAGCCACCCTAAACGATGTGGCTTGGGTAATTACGGCTTACGCTATCGCCAATGTAATTGTCATACCCATGACGAGTTGGCTATCGCAACAATTCGGCAGACGGAATTATTTTGTAGTTTCTATTGTTCTTTTTACAACTGCTTCCTTTTTATGTGGGAATGCAGGTACGATTTGGGAACTAATTATCTACCGATTTATTCAAGGTCTTGGAGGTGGTGCATTATTGGTAACCGCTCAAACTATCATTACCGAAAGTTATCCTGCAGCTAAACGTGGAATGGCACAAGCCATATACGGAATGGGGGTTATTGTTGGACCTACCTTGGGTCCGCCCTTGGGAGGTTATATCGTGGATAATTTTTCTTGGCCATATATTTTTTACATCAACATTCCAATTGGTATTGTAGCCGCAATTTTAGCTTTCTCATTTGTTAGAAGTCCTAAATACGGCGAAAAACTAAAAGCACACCAGGTCGATTGGTTGGGAATATTTCTTTTAACCGCATTTATTGGTTCGCTACAATATGTTTTGGAACACGGTCAACAAGACGACTGGTTTAATGATTCTACTATTTTAGTTTTAAGTATTGTATCCGTTTTTGGATTACTCTTTTTTGTATGGAGAGAACTCACCTACAAACACCCAATTGTCAACCTAAGTGTGTTAAAAGATGGTAATTTACGAATCGGAATCGTGATGTGTTTTATTCTTGGTTTTGGTTTGTACGGATCAACTTTAATCATTCCCATTTACACTCAAGCCATTTTGGGCTGGACCGCCACCGATGCCGGTTTATTATTAATTCCAGGTTCGATCACCACTGCATTCATGATGCCAATAATTGGTAAAATGATTCAGAAAGGCATTCCTCAGGGGTATATGGTTGGAGTAGGATTCTTAATATTCTTCTTCTTTACCTTCATGATGTACAACCGAATGACACCCGATACTGGAACAGAACATTTGTTTTGGCCTTTAATTTTAAGAGGAATTGGATTGGGATTGCTTTTTGTGCCAATCACTACCCTATCGCTATCTACTTTAAAAGGAAGAAGTATCGGTGAGGGAGCTGCTTTTACAGGAATGATGCGTCAGCTGGGAGGCTCTTTTGGGATTGCAATTATTACTACTTTCATTTCTAGATTCAGTCAAGAACACCGAGTAAATTTATTAGCACATTTAGACCCAACCAAAACGAATGTTCAACAACGTATTGCTTTACTTCAAAAGGGATTTATGTCCAAAGGGTATAGCAGTAATGAAGCCTTGAAAAAAGCGTATCAAATACTTGATTATTCGGTAATGAAACAAGCTACGGTTATGGCCTATATGGATGTGTTTATGTACCTCGGAATTCTTTTCCTTTGTTGTATTCCGATTATTTTTTTAATAAAAAAAGGGAAAAACAAAATCGATCCAGCCGAAGCAATGCACTAAATAAAACTCGGAAAGCATTTGGAGAATAGAATTACCTCGTAAAAACCAGATGGTTTCCTTTAGATAAATTGGCGTCAAATTGATAGCCTTCGTAGTTGAAGCCTTTTAGGTCTTCGATAGTTTCAGCATTGGTATCTATTATGTACCGTACCATCATGCCTCTCGCCTTTTTCGCAAAGAAACTAATCATCTTTAATTTGCCGTCTTTGTAGTCTTTAAAGTCGGGGGTAATAACAGGTACTTTTAGTGCTTTGGTATCAATAACGGAAAAATATTCATTGCTTGCCAAGTTGACAAACAACTCTCCTTTTTTGAGTTCTTTATTCAAACTAGCCGTTACCGTTTTTTTCCAAAAATCATACAAATTCTTGCTTTCGCCAATGGGCAATTTGGTCCCCATTTCCAAACGGTAGGCTTGCATCAAATCTAAAGGTTTCAAAACGCCGTACAAACCTGACAAAATGCGCAAACGTTCTTGTAATAAGTCTAACTTTTCTAAAGGAATGGAATAGGCATCCAAACCGTTATATACTTCTCCGTCGAAAGCATAGACTGCAGGACGTGAATTAGTAGGATTGAAAGGCGTTTTCCATGCCTTATTGCGTTGCCAATTCAAGTCGGCCAATTTATCCGAAATCGACATCAAATCAGTTAATTCGGTAGGCGATTTTTGTTTCAAAACCGCATGTACTTTTTTAGACTCTTTCAACAAACTCGGTTGCGTGAATTGCGTTGTAGGCAATTCTTTTTCGAAGTTCAACGACTTGGCTGGGGAAATGACTATTTTCATGGTAAACGACGATTAATCTGCTGATTGAATTGAATCCAAAAGTACAAATTGAAAACCCGAAAATCAAACTTTGTTTTCGTGAGAGGTAAAACTTTTATTATTTTTGAAACAAATTGAATGACAATGGCAGCAACTAAACCCAACGACACCGAAGGCGTAAACCAATACATAGCCAACTTACCCATAGAGCAACAAATTGCTTTAGAGCGTGTACGCCAAATCATAAAAAATACTGTTCCCGAAGCAGTAGAATTCATCAGCTATAAAATGCCCGCCTACCATTGTCACGGAATGATTGGTGGTTTTGCCGCTTTTAAAAATCACTGCAGTTTCTTTCCTTGGAATGCCCAAACCATAATCGATTTTGCAACCGAACTCAAAGACTTCAAAACCTCAGCGGGTACTATTCAATTCACACCCGAAAAACCACTTCCCAAAGAATTGCTTCAAAAAATACTGCGCTATCGTGTAGCGGGTAATTTGGAAAAGAAGAAATAATGATTTGATTTTCAAAACAATAATTTTTTTTGATAAAATTGATTGATAAATTAAAATTATCGATTTATGTATTAAAATAATTAGTACATTTGAAACACCCTGTAACTACCATTTGACCCCAAATCGAATCTCCCTTACAGTTATAAAATATAAAATGTCTCTTTATTGCTACAATCCTACATTCACGTTGGTATAGCAATAAACTTGCATGAACAATTCTATTTTCAAAAAGTAATATTAAAAAAATAATAATGGCTGTAAAAATTTCATTTGGACAAACGATTAAAGTCTTTGAAACTGGGACACTTGTACAATTTAATCATGAAAACATTATATTGGAGTTAAAAGGAATATTAGACCAAACAAAACTAAATTTTGAATTTAGATTCCAAACAAGTAATGAAAATCAAGATCCACAAATAAATCTAGAAAATGGTGGTACAAATCGATTGATTTTCAATCTAATCAACTTTGACAACAAAATCAATCATGGGAATATGGAACCCGTAAAGCTTGGAAAATTAGATAATAAAGAATTATTTCTTTCGTTCAGAGTGACTTCTGGAAAAGATACATTCCCAAGAACATTTGTTTATACTTTTTACTTAGGAGAGGAGGTTAAAAATGGCTAGCGGAATAGATTATGCAAATTTACCACAGGATAAAAAACTAGCTACTCAAGCCCTTGATATAGAAAAAAATGACAAAGAACTTGAACGCAAACTTGGTAGTTTAGGAAAACTTTTTGGATACGGAAACAACGTTGTGCTTTATATTATTGCTCTTATTACAATCTTTTTGGTATTGATTGCAGCTATTTACTCGTTCATTCCATTAAATGAAAATAAAATGACTCCGATAGATTTATGGAAAATATTATCTCCATTTATAACAGCTGGATTTGGATTCATTGCAGGTAAAAATGGAAAAATTGATTCAAATATTCATAAACAGATTTAATGAGCTAGAATGAAATATTTTAAAATTCATGATTTTAATTAATTTGAATTTAAAGTAAAAAGCCCCAATCGAGGCTTTCTTTATTCTTCTTCCGCAGTATGCGATTTAGAGTA
Source organism: Flavobacterium ammoniigenes (assembly GCF_020886055.1). Lineage (NCBI taxonomy): Bacteria > Pseudomonadati > Bacteroidota > Flavobacteriia > Flavobacteriales > Flavobacteriaceae > Flavobacterium > Flavobacterium ammoniigenes. Next base: position 2,049,374 of record NZ_AP025184.1, read on the forward strand.
ATTTCTCCAACGTTCCAAACAATCAGTAAAGTCAACTGGCAATTCGGTGTCAAATCGCATCATCTCGCCCGTATTCGGGTGAATAAAGCCCAAGGTCTTTGCGTGTAAAGCTTGTCTTGGCAACGCCTTGAAACAGTTGTCTATAAATTGTTTGTATTTGGTAAACGTAGTTCCTTTCAATATCAAATGACCGCCGTAGCGTTCGTCATTAAATAAAGGGTGTCCAATGTGTTTCATGTGGGCACGAATCTGGTGCGTACGGCCCGTTTCCAGTTGGCACGAAATCAAAGTCACATACCCAAAACGCTCCAATACTTTGTAATGTGTAATGGCAGGTTTCCCAATTTCGGGATCATCAAAAACCGCCATTTGCATGCGGTCTTTCAGGTGTCGTGCTAAATTACCCTCAATGGTTCCGGCATCATTGGCGACATTCCCCCAAACCAAAGCCATGTATTCTCTTTCGGTTGTTTTGGCTTCAAATTGTTTGGCTAAATGCGTCATGGCTGCTTCGGTTTTAGCAATCACTAACAAGCCCGAAGTATCTTTATCAATACGATGCACCAAGCCCGGACGCTCACTGCTGTTCATTGGTAAATTTTCAAAATGAAAAGCCAAGGCATTCACTAAAGTCCCGGTATAATTCCCGTGTCCAGGATGCACGACTAAACCCGGCTCTTTGTTAACCAGTAACAACGCCTCGTCTTCGTACACAATATTCAAGGGGATATTTTCAGGCAAAACATGATTTTCAAAAGGTGGATGCGATAACATCACCTTAATCACATCAAACGGCTTGACTTTGTAATTGGATTTTACAATTTCGTCATTGACAAAAATGTTCCCACTATTCGCCGCATTCTGAATTTTATTGCGTGTCGCATTCGGGATTAGTCCCATCAAGTATTTGTCAATTCGCAAAAAGGCTTGCCCTTTGGGAACTTCAAATTTAAAATGCTCAAATAATTCGTCTTCTAAGTCGAAGGATTCGGTATTATTGCTCATCTACTGGAGTATCTTCTGTAGTTGTAGCGGTACTGTCCACCTGAACTTCCTCTTCATAACTCATTTTTCCATCTCCTAAAACTAAATCAATTTTAGACGATTTCATTACGCGCTCTCCGGGTTTTAAATTACGCCCTTTGTAACGCATCGCTAATACCATATCTTTTCCTAAACTAGGCTCATACGTTATCGTTCCTTCTTCTAAACCAATGGCTTTCAATGTAGGAACCGCCTCACGGTAGGTTTTATCAATCAAATCAGGCAACTTCACTGATGAATAACCCGAAGCGTTAATTTTAATATATACTTTTCGACCCACTTTCACTTTCGTTCCAGGCAATGGATCTTGCTCAACCACAGTAAAGGCAGGATAATCACCTCTAAAATCAACACTATCCAAGAGCACATAATCCAAATCCAACTCGTCCAGCTTGTCTTCTACTTGTTCTTCGGTTAACTTACTCAAATTCGGCACTGCAATTTCATGACCGTGATCGGTTGTAAAAGTCAACCAATGCATAAACAAATAACCCAAAACAGCAATAATAGCTAGTGCAGCTAAAAATTGACCGAAAAACACTCGACTTGTTAGATACTTACGTAAACTCATAAATTTATTTTTAGTAGCCACAAAGATAAACCTATTTCGTTTCAAAAAAAATGATAATTTTGTTTACTAGTTGGTCAGGAGCTTTTTCCCGCTATCCGCTCTATCTTTTTTTGGCCAAAAGCCAAAAAAAAGGATGTCGCTTCTATCGGGGCTAAGAAAAACGCTACACAGCTATTGCACTAAAATAAAGACTTAAACCATTTTAAATGAAAAACATTGCCATCATCATGGGCGGCTATTCTAGCGAATACAAAATATCCCTAATTAGCGGAAACGTCGTATACCAATTCTTAGACAAAACTAAATTCAACGGATTTAGAATCCATATTTTCAAAGAAAAATGGGTCTATGTAGATGCTAATGATACCGAATTCCCTATTGATAGAAATGATTTTTCAGTAACTGTTGATGGAAAAAAAATAATTTTTGATTGTGTTTTCAATGCCATACACGGTACTCCCGGTGAAGACGGCTTGATGCAAGCCTATTTTGAATTACTTGGTATTCCGCAAACCGCTTGCGATTACTATCAAGCTGCCTTAACTTTCAACAAACGTGATTTACTGTCCGTTTTAAAACCCTACGGCATCAAAACTGCAACTTCCTATTATTTGAACAAAGGCGATCTAATCGATACAAATGCTATTGTAGCTAAAGTAGGTTTGCCTTGTTTTGTAAAACCCAATAAAGCCGGTTCTAGTTTCGGAATCTCTAAAGTGAAAACCGCTGCTGAGTTACCAATAGCTATTGAAGTAGCTTACAAAGAGGATAACGAAATCATCATCGAGAGTTTCTTGGATGGAACTGAGGTCTCTGTTGGGGTGATCAATTACAAAGGCGAAATTACCGTGTTACCTATTACCGAAATTGTTTCTGAAAATGATTTCTTTGACTACGAAGCCAAGTATTTAGGAAAATCTCAAGAAATTACACCAGCACGCATTTCAGACGAGATGACGCAAAAAGTAGGCGAAATTGCGAAACGTGCCTACAAAGCTTTAAAAATGAAAGGCTTCTCACGTTCTGAATTTATTATTGTAGACGGCGAACCGCATATGTTAGAAATGAATACTATTCCCGGTTTAACCACCGAGAGTTTGTTGCCACAACAAGCTAAAGAAGCTGGTATTTCATTAGAAGACTTGTTTTCTAATGCCATCGAATTGGCTTTAGCCTAAACCCAACACCATGAGAAAAGCCATATTTCCAGGTTCGTTTGACCCCATTACCTTAGGCCATCAAGACATCATCAACAGAGCCTTGCCTTTGTTTGACGAAATCGTGATTGCAATTGGTGTCAACGCCGATAAAAAATACATGTTTTCGTTAGAAGAAAGAAAACGTTTCATCGAAAAAACCTTCCAAAACGAACCTAAAATTTCGGTAATTACTTACGAAGGATTGACCATTGATTTGTGTCATAAAATCAACGCTAACTTTATTTTACGCGGTTTGCGCAACCCAGCCGACTTCGAATTTGAAAAAGCTATTGCGCACACCAACCGACGTTTGTCTAAGATTGAAACCGTCTTTTTGTTAACAGCTGCTAAAACTTCCTACATCAGTTCAAGTATTGTACGCGATGTGATTCGCAATCATGGCGAATACAAACTATTGGTTCCTGAAGCCGTAAGAGTCAATAAGTAATAGTACCAAAATTTGTGAAAGGCGCTATTTAGCCTTACTTTCGCCAAAAAATCAACAATGAGTTTAGATAGAGAATTAAACAAACGTAGCGGAGGTCAATGTGAATTGTGTGCTGCTACTGAAAACTTAAAAGTATATACCGTTTTACCTACTCAAAAAGGAGGTATTGACGAAAGCGTTTTTGCTTGTGCTACTTGTGTAGACCAAATTGAAAATCCAGATAACGTGGATTTGAACCACTGGCGTTGTTTGAACGACAGCATGTGGAGTGAACAAACTGCGGTTCAAGTGGTAGCTTGGAGAATGTTAAGCCGTATGCGTGCAGCGGGTTGGCCACAAGAATTATTAGACATGATGTACCTTGACGAAGATACTTTAGCTTGGGCGCAAGCCACTGGCGAAGGGGAAGATGACGAAAACAAAATCATTCACCGTGATAGCAATGGGGTGATTTTGGAACACGGCGATTCTGTGGTTTTAATCAAAGACTTGAAAGTGAAAGGATCCAGTATGGTGGCAAAACAAGGAACTGCGGTGCGTAACATCCGTTTGGATCATGAGAATGCCGAATACATTGAAGGAAAAGTCGATGGACAACAAATTGTAATTATCACACAATACGTGAAGAAAATATAATTTTCGTTTACACCAAAATAAAAAACGTCTTGAGAAATCAAGACGTTTTTTTTATTCTTCGTAAATCAAATATCGTAAATGGTACATGAAATTATTCTTCTTTCTTAATCACTTTTCGAGCGACTTCAATTTTGAACTTCTTCCCTTTCATTTTCTCGTCTCTCACGTTTTGAAGCAAGTCTTTCACTTTGTTGAATTTGACCGCTGCAAACGAAATAAAATCTTTCACTTCAATCAAACCTAAGTCGCCTTTTTCTAATTTTCCTTTTTGCGAAAAGAATCCCACAATATCAATTTTGTTCAGTTTGTTCTTCTTTCCTCCACTGATATAAATCGTTTGGAATTCAGGTGGTTTAGGTAAAGTTGTAGCCGAATCAACTTTCAACACATCCATACCGTAATCCAAATACTCCATTTTTTTCTCCGATTCATGTGCAATAATATAAGCCGTTCCAGAGGATTCCATACGAGCCGTTCGACCATTTCGATGGGTAAACTCGTCCTCTTTTAAAGGCAAATGGTAATGAATTACGTGTTTCATTTCAGGAATATCCAATCCACGCGCAGCTAAATCGGTAGTAATTAAATAACTCACACTACCATTTCTAAACTGAATTAAAGCACGCTCACGTTCGTCTTGATCCATTCCACCATGGTAATAGGTCGCATAAATTCCTTTAGTATTTAAAGTGTCACTAATGCGTTCTGCAGCATCCCGATGATTGCAAAAAATAATGGCTGCTTGCGATTTCAATGAACAAATCAATTGAAACAAAGTATTGATTTTATCTTTCTCTTTGGAAACCACAAGTTTCAAGCTCAAATTGTTCTCCTCCTGTGTTTCAGGAATAAAATCCAAAACGGTTGGATTGACTACACGAGTGTATTTTGGAATTTCAATATCCGAGGTTGCCGATACCAAAACGCGTTTGTTCAATTTGGTTAATTTGCCAATGATAAAAGACATTTGCTCATGGAACCCTAATTGCAAGGATTTATCAAATTCGTCTAAGATCAAGGTTTGAATTTTATCCACTCGAAAAGTCCCTCGATCTATATGATCTGCGATTCGACCAGGCGTACCAATCAACACCGCTGGTGGATTACTTAAGTTTTTAATTTCGGTATCAATGGAGTGCCCGCCGTAACAAGTATTGACTTTATAATCGGTTCCCATTTTTTTCCAAACTTGTTCAATTTGCAACCCTAATTCGCGAGAAGGAACTAAAATCAAACATTGCACCGAAAGAATTTCGGGTTGTAATAATTCGAAAATTGGCAATAAAAAAGCCAATGTTTTTCCTGAACCTGTTGGCGAAAGCAATAAGACATTGTTATCGTTTAGAATAGCATCTTGTGCTACTTCTTGCATTTCATTCAGACGTTCAATGCCTAAATTCAGGAGTATGTTGTTGGAATGGTGTTTTGTATTCATGGCGCAAAGATAGCGCTTTGGTTTGCGAATTAGAAAGTCCAAGTCTTTATTTGATTGTTTTTCGTAACTAAAAGTAAAAAAGCTACATTTGATATTTATAAAAACTACCAAAAATGAGATTTTTAACGACGCTTTTATTCTTGTGTTCCTTGACTATTTTGGCACAAAACAATACTAAATACAACACCTATTTCGAAAAAGGAAACGGCAATCAATCGGCTACTTATCAAGAGACCATTGCATATTTTCAATTATTGGCCCATGATTTTGAAAGCATCGACATGAAAACAATGGGGTTGACTGATAGTGGCGAACCCTTGCATATAGTCACTTTTAATCCGGATGCGACTTTTGACTTTGAGGCTATTCAAAAAAACAAAGCGGTACTATTAATCAATAACGGAATTCATGCAGGAGAGCCTGACGGGATTGATGCTTCGATGCAGTTCTTTAGAGATTTGGCATTAGGCAAAATAAAAGCGCCTAAAAATACTGTAATTGTGTGCATACCGGTATATAATATTGGCGGTGCTTTGAACAGAAACAGTTCTACAAGAGCCAATCAAAATGGACCAGAAGAATATGGTTTTAGAGGTAATGCACGTAACTATGATTTGAATCGAGATTGTATCAAATCAGATACACGAAACACCAAAAGTTTTGTTGAAATTTTCCATTTAACTAACCCAGATGTGTTTATTGACAACCACGTGAGTAATGGTTCGGATTACCAATACAAACTCACCTACATCATGACAGAGCCGAGTAAATTAGGAACTGTTTTAGGTTCGTATTTAAAGACTGAAATGATGCCTCGTTTGGTTTCCGATTTAAAAAAGAAAAAAATAGAAACAACTCCCTATGTAAATACCTTTCATGAAACTCCTGACCAAGGATTTGCGCAGTTTATGGACAGTCCGCGCTATACGACGGGCTATACTTCCCTATTCAATTCCATCGGATTTATAGTAGAAACACATATGCTAAAAAAATATAGCGATCGTATCAAAGTAACTTACGAATTCATGCAATCTACTTTAGCATTCACAGATGCCAATACTACCATCATCAAACAAAAAAGAAAAGAAAACGAAGCGCAATTTCAACCGAATCAAAACTATACCCTACAATGGGAAGTAGACCAAAATATCCAAGAACCTTTTACTTTTTTGGGCTATGAAGCGGGCTATAAAAAAAGTGATGCTACAACTGGACAACGTTTATATTACGACCGAACTAAAGCGTTCAAAAAAGAAGTGCCTTTCTTTCCGCAATACAAATCAGTAAAAGATGTGACCATTCCGAAATCTTATGTCATTCCGCGTGGATTTTGGCACGTAATTGAACTTCTAAAAAGTAATGGAATTGACTGTCAAACCATTCAGAAAGACACCCTAATTGATGTAGAAAGCTACCGAATTGTAGACTTTAAAACAACAACTTCAGCTTACGAAGGGCATTATAATCATCGCAATACTGTGGTGAAAACAACAACGAAAAAAATAGCTTTCGCCAAAGGAGATTATATCATTCCAACCCAACAAAAAGGCATCAAATACATTTTGGAAACACTAGAACCCGAAGCGGTTGATTCCTATTTTAATTGGAATTTCTTCGATCCTATTTTACAACAAAAAGAAGGCTATTCCGATTATGTATTTGAAGATACTGCAGCGCAGTTACTTAAGGATAGTCCGAAATTAAAAAGTGAGTTGGAAGCAAAAAAACAAACAGAACCCGATTTCTTAAACAATCCAAAAGCACAATTGGATTGGATTTACAAACAGTCAGTGTATTACGAAAAAGCGCATTTACAATATCCTGTTTACCGAATTAGCAATTAAAAAAAATACCCCAAATCGCAATAACGTTTTGGGGTATTTTTATAGGGTACTTAAGAATTAATCATTCATTGAAATCAAAAATTCTTCGTTATTTCTAGTCTTTTTGAATCGGTCATTGATAAAATCCATCGCTTCCACAGGGTTCATGTCGGATAGGTATTTACGCATAATCCACATACGTTGTAAAGTTTGCGGATCTAACAATAAATCATCTCTACGTGTACTTGAAGAGGTTAAATCAATCGCTGGGAAAATACGTTTGTTTGCAATTTTTCTATCCAATTGCAATTCCATATTACCTGTTCCTTTGAATTCCTCAAAAATAACCTCGTCCATTTTAGAACCCGTTTCAGTCAATGCAGTAGCAATAATACTTAATGAACCACCATTCTCTACATTTCGAGCCGCTCCAAAGAAACGTTTTGGTTTTTGTAGCGCATTTGCATCTACTCCACCACTCAATACTTTTCCTGAAGCAGGTTGTACCGTGTTGTAAGCACGAGCTAAACGAGTAATCGAATCCAAAAGAATGACTACATCATGTCCACACTCTACAAGACGTTTGGCTTTTTCCAAAACGATATTGGCAATTTTAACATGTTCTTGAGGTTCTCTATCAAAAGTAGAAGCAATTACTTCGCCACGCACACTGCGTTGCATATCGGTTACCTCTTCTGGACGTTCGTCAATCAAAAGAACAATCAAATATACTTCAGGATGATTCGCAGCAATGGCATTGGCAATGTCTTTTAATAACATCGTTTTACCCGTTTTGGGTTGCGCCACAATCATTCCACGTTGTCCTTTCCCAATTGGTGAAAACAAATCAATAATTCGAGTAGAAATAGTACTTTGTTTATCGGCCAATTTGAATTTTTCTTTTGGAAAAACAGGTGTTAAATGTTCAAATGAAACGCGATCACGAACTACTTGAGGATCATGTCCATTGATTTTCAAAACGCGCACTAATGGGAAGAATTTCTCTCCCTCTTTTGGAGGACGAACAACACCTTTAACAGTATCACCCGTTTTTAGACCAAACAATCGAATTTGTGAAGTAGATAAATAAATATCATCTGGCGAAGCCAAATAATTATAGTCAGAAGAACGCAAAAAACCGTAACCGTCTGGCATCATTTCTAACACTCCTTCACTTTCAATAATTCCGTCAAATTCATAATCCGAATGTCCAAAATTATTTTTCTTATTCTTTAGGTTGGAATTTTGATTTCCGTTCCCGTTTTGATTAGGGTTTTGGTTTTGTTTATTTTGTTGATTAGGATTTACTTTTCTATTGTTTGCTGGAGCTTCCGTAATTTCTTTATCAGTAGTTTCCAATGGCAATTCTTGTTCACCTTCATTAGCAATTGAACTTTCTTTTTTTGCCATTTTTTGCTCGTAAGCTGTTTTACTGAATTTGACCACTTTTGGTCCTATATTTTCAGCCGCTTCAACTGGAGCGCTAATGGCGTCTAAAGATGGCGAATTGGCAACAATTTCATTATCTATAGTTTGGGTCTGAATAGTTCCTTTTTTAGCAGGAAGTATTCTAGCTCTTTTGGGTTTATCAGCATTTACATCTCCTGATGCATTTTCTACAACTGAAGAGGTTGCTTGTTGCTCTAAAATTTGACTAATCAAATCTTCTTTTTTAACGCCCGCAAACTTTATGGTTTTAGCTAATTTAGCAATGTCTTGAAGCTCAGAAAGCTTCATGTTTTTTAATGCAGAAATATCAAACATGAATGTTCTTGTATTTAATTTGTTTTTTTGGAAATGAAATGTGAGAAATAAGTAGAAACTTTTTTTGGATTGTCCGCAAGATGAAGTGCTTACGATTTAGTCATGCAATAATACGAATATTTTTTTATCTCACAATAGTATTTCTAAAAAAGAAACTTTATTTTTGTTGAAGATTTATTGAAAATGATACAAAGAATTCAAACCTTATATTTAGTACTATCCTTCATCATTACGGGAGTTCTTCCCTTTGTTTTTCCTTTATGGTCAACAGTTGATGGAAAAGAGTATTTATTCATGCAAAATCAATTGTATGTAATTCTTTTTGGTTTGAGTACTACCTTAAGTTTACTAAGTATCATTTCGTACAAAAAGAGACAACATCAATTTGTAATAGGCAGATTGAACATCATATTAAATTTAATTTTATTAGGATTATTTGTTTATCATTCACTAAACTTATCCGGAGAGACTCCTGCAGTTTCAGAGAAGGGTATTGGGATGTTTCTACCTATCTTGGCTATCGTATTATTAGGTTTTGCTAATAAGGCCATCAAGAAGGATGAAGATCTTGTAAAATCTGTGGATCGATTGAGATAAACCTATAAACTTAGTTTATTAGTGCGAAAAAAACCCGAATGTAACAATTCGGGTTTTTTATTTGCAATCAATTTTGAAAGAAAAAGAAAAATTTGTCAAATTTTCTTACATTTGAAAACAAGACAATCCAAAACTATGGAAGATACAATCAAAATTTACTTAGCCGATGACCACCAGGTACTACTTGATGGAATTCATAGTTTATTAAATACCATTCCAAACTTTGAGGTTGTTGGATTTTCACTTAATGGAACCAATCTCTATCAACAAGTAATTGATTATAGTGCTGAAATTTTAATTTTGGACTTAAACATGCCCGAAAAAGATGGTATTGAAGTGATTAAAGAATTTTCTCAAAAAGGAATTCCATGTAAAGTAATTATTTTGTCCAGTTTTGATGATTTAAAACTAATCAAAGAAGTGATGCGACTCGGAGCCAGCGGTTATTTAACAAAAAAATGTGCTGGAGAAAATATTGTAGAAGCCATTCATGCCGTACATAATGGAGAAGATTATTTTTGTAACTCTGTGAGAGAAAAAATATTCCATTTAGTTACCAAGGATAACCAAAAGGTAAATCATAACTTTACACTTGCCAATACTATTTTAACTGATAGAGAATTAGAAATAATTACGTTAATTTCCTTAGAACTGAGCGGAAAAGAAATCAGTGAAAAGTTATTTATAAGCACCAATACTGTAGAAACACATCGTAAAAATATTATGAAAAAAATTGGAGCGAAAAACACGATCGGTTTGGTGAAATATGCTATTGTTAACAATCTTATTATTCCCTAACACCTATCTAATATTCAAATTATGTCATTAAATAGGTATCGGTCTATTATTTTACTCTTCTTTTTATTGCATGGAATGAGTGTTTTTTCGTTTAAAAAAACACCTTCAAAAGAGGAAATTGGCCTAGAATTAAAGAGCGCAATTCATTTGATGCGCGAAGGAAAATATGATCAATCGTTAATCAAATGTAGGCATATTTTACGTTATGCTATTTTTTTAAACGATTATGATTTGATAGCGTCTACCTATAATACCATTGGTGGTAATTTTGATTTGTTTTCTAATCCGGAAAAATCATTTTTTTATTACAACAAAGGTTTGATGTATGCTAATAAAACTAAAGATTCAAAATTAAAAAACTTACTACATAATAATTTAGGCAACATTTATTGCTTCGACAAAAAAGAATATAAAAAAGGGATTAATCATTATAAAAAGTCTTTAGAATACAGTGCAATAGCAAAAGATTCGTCTCAGTTACTTCTTACCAATCTCAATATTGCTTGGGCCTTTTTTGATATTAAAGAGTTTGATCAAGGTTACCCTTACCTTCAATTTGTAAATAAATATCACGAAAAACATGGTAGTGACATGACTATTGTAGCAATAAACATGTTAAATGCTATTTATCATGCCGACAAACGAGAGAGTTCAAACGCCGAATATTATTTTAATAAAGCCATTCGTCTTGGAAAGACTAGCAATGAAAAATTTGATTTAGCATTGACACACCAAGAATATGCAAACTATTTAAAATCAATAGGGAATTATAAAGATGCTTTTGAAAACTTGCTTTTATACAAGACCATTACGGACCAAATCAATAATGAAGAGAAGTTAAATAATGCTAGAACAGAAGGTTTAAATCTTGAAATTGAAGAATACAAAAGAGAAGTCCAAAAAATTGAAGCGCAATATAAAACCCAACAAGAAGTTTTAGCTCAAGAAAAAACTATGACTAGAAGAAAATTCTTCGCAATAATTTCAATTTTTCTAATAAGCATTGTGCTTTTCTACCTTTATATACAAAATTCCAGATTAATTCAAAAAAACAGATTGAATGGGCTACGAAATAAATTACAACAAAACATCATTAATGCTACGCTCACTGGCCAAGAGATGGAACGTAAAAAAATAGCGTACTTTTTACACGATAACATTAGCGCATTGTTATCTACTGCTGGTATTCATTTGAGCATCATAAATTCAAAAAGCGATCAGAAAAATGAGGAACTGACAAAAACTATAACCATTCTAAATGAAGTACACGAAAAAGTTCGTGATTTATCACATGAATTAATTCCGGCACTATTAGTTCGATTTGGATTATTTTATGCTGTTGAGGATGTGTGTGAAAAGAATTCTAATTCAAAATTACAAGTAGAATATGAAAGTTCCATTGAGAAAGAAAAACGATTTGCTGACGAATTTGAAATTAAAATTTTCTTCATCATTTCAGAATTAATTAATAATATTATCAAACACAGTAATGCCTCCATCGCCAAAATTTCAATTGATCTAAATCAGGACCAACTACAGATTAAAGCTTTTGATAATGGAAAAGGTTTTGACACGAAACAATTCAATACTGCAGAAGGTTTTGGTATCAACCAAATAAAATCAAGAATCAACGGTATGAATGGAAAATTTATAATCGATTCAAAATTGGATATGGGCACCATCATCACAATTGAGGTTCCAATACCGTCAGAAAATTAGACTCTTTTTTCAATCTCTATAATTTCTAGGTCTTGAATTGCTTCACCATTAATTACGAAGCGTAACATCGTTCTCACTTGATGGAAACCGCTTTTACCGGCTGCGCCTGGATTCATATGTAGCAAATTCAATTTTTTGTTGAACTGCACTTTTAAAATATGAGAATGTCCGCAGATGAATAATTTAGGGGGATTGCGTTCTAATTCGGCTCGAATAGCAGGATTGTATTTCCCTGGATAACCACCAATATGGGTCATCCAAACCGAAACTCCTTCGCACAAAAAACGTTCGTGTAATGGGAATTCCAAACGAGCTTGCGCATCATCAATATTACCATAAACCGCTCGTAAAGGTGTTACTTTTTTAATCGCGTCCGTAACTGACAAGTCTCCAATATCTCCAGCATGCCAAACCTCATCTGCTTGAGCAACATACTTTAAAATAGTATCGTCAATATGACTATGAGTGTCCGAAAGCAAGAGTATTTTTTTCATATTGAAGGTAAATAACAAGGCCAAAGTTACAAACATAAAAGACGATAAAAAAGTCTGGACGAACTTCCTGTTTTTAGGCTTTGCTCTACCTAAAAACTTTGTACCTTTGGGGCTTAACTCTGTGTCGATTCAACTTGAGATATTTTATACATTTAGCTTATAACGGAACCTCGTATCATGGCTGGCAAATTCAGCCAAATGCTGCTTCTATTCAAGAAACTCTGAATAAAGCATTTTCTGTTTTGCTTCAATCTGAAATTAATTTAATGGGCGCAGGTCGCACTGACACTGGTGTTCACGCCAAAGAAATGTATGCTCATTTTGATTTTGAAACTACTTTTGATATTTCGAATTTGGTGCATAAACTCAATTCCTTTTTGCCAAAAGACATAGTTATTTATGATATTATCCCTGTTCACGAAGAAGCACATACTCGATTTGATGCTACAAAAAGAACCTATGAATACCATATTCACCAATTTAAAAATCCATTTTTAGACGACTTAAGTTGGTATTTTCATCAGCATTTGGATGTGGACTTGATGAATGAGGCCGCCAAGTTATTATTCAATTACACCGACTTTGAATGTTTTTCGAAAGTCAACACCGATGTAAATACCTTTGATTGTACTATTTTTGAGGCCTACTGGAAACAAGAAAACGACCATTTAATTTTTACCATTTCAGCTAACCGATTCTTGAGAAATATGGTGCGATCTATTGTTGGAACTCTAGTAAATGTTGGTCTACACAAAATTACTTTAGACGATTTTACCAAAATTATAGAAAGCAAAAGCCGAGATAAAGCGGGATTTTCAGTACCCGCACAGGGTTTATATTTAACAAAAATAGAGTACGATTACATTAGCAAATAGCTTATATAAATATGAAAGCAAAAGCATTCGATACACGATTATTCAAACGAATTTTACAATACACTAAACCCTATCAGTTGCGTTTTAGAGGAGTAATTGCGTTTGCGATTTCGCTTTCTGTTTTTGCAGCCTTGCGTCCTTATTTGTTAAAGCAAACTGTTGACGGTTACATTAAAACACACGATCAGCAAGGATTATTATTGTACATCAGCCTTATGGGAATTGTGTTGTTAGCCGAGGTGTTTTCGCAATATTACTTTGTATTATGGGCCAATTGGTTGGGACAAGACATTGTGAAAGATATTAGAACCAAATTATTCAAACACATTTTGAGCTTCCGAATGAAGTACTTTGACCATGTGCCTGTGGGGCAATTAGTAACGCGTTCGGTTTCGGATATTGAAGCTATTGCGCGTATCTTCAGTCAAGGACTGTTCATGATCATAAGCGACTTGATGAAAATGGTGGTAGTGCTGTTCTTTATGTTTTATATGAACTGGAAACTAACTTGGATTGTTATTGTTGCGATGCCGATTTTAGTTTTTTTTACTCGAATATTCCAACGCAAGATGCAAGTGGCTTTTGAAGAAGTACGAAATGAAATTGCCAATATGAATTCCTTTGTTCAAGAGCGTGTTACGGGAATGAAAATTGTGCAATTGTTCAATCGAGAGAACATTGAATTTGATAAGTTTAAAAACATCAACGACAAACATAGAAAAGCTTGGATTAAAACCATTTTGTACAACTCCATCTTCTTCCCTATTGCCGATATTATTTCGTCATTAACCTTAGGATTTATTGTATTGTATGGTGGATTTAAAATATTAAATGGAGATTCGTTTACCACCTTTGGCGATTTGTTTTCATACACCATGTTCATTGGAATGTTGTTCAATCCGCTACGCCAAATTGCAGATAAATTCAACGAAATGCAATTGGGCATGATTGCTGCCAATCGAGTGTTTGATATTTTGGATACCCAAGACCAAATACAAGATACGGGGACAATTGAAGCCCCTCTTTTTGATGGCAATATTGAATTTAAAGAGATTCATTTTGGATATGTTCCCAATGAAGAAGTGATAAAAGGAATTGATTTAGAGGTAAAAGCGGGTCAAACCATTGCGATTGTAGGTTCTACAGGGGCAGGCAAATCTACCATTATCAATTTATTGAATCGTTTTTATGAAATCAACAGTGGGTCGATTTATATTGATCATCAAAACATCGAAAATTATACTTTGGAATCACTGCGCAAGCAAATTGCAGTGGTTTTGCAAGATGTTTTCTTATTCGCCGACACCATTTACAACAATATTACTCTCAATAATCCAGCAATCAGTCGCGAAGAAGTTTTGGCTGCCGCCCAAAAAATTGGGGTTCATGAGTTTATTATGAGTTTACCGGATAATTATGATTTTGATGTCAAAGAACGTGGTGTTATGTTGTCCTCTGGGCAACGCCAATTGATTGCTTTTTTACGTGCTTTTGTAAGCAACCCAAGTATTTTGATCTTGGACGAAGCTACTTCCTCAATCGATACCTATTCTGAAGAATTAATTCAGCGTGCTACCGAAACCATTACCAAAGGCAGAACTTCCATTGTCATTGCTCACCGATTAGCCACTATTATGAATGCTGATAAAATTGTAGTAATGGATAAAGGGTTGATTGTAGAACAAGGCATACACCAAGAACTTATCAAGAAGGAAAGTGGTTATTACAAAAACTTATACGATTCGCAGTTTTCGGCAGCTAATTAAAAAGGTATACGGGTTTATTTTTAGTTGTTTTTTTGAAAATTTGTTAGTTTTCGACTTTATCGGTTTGAAAATTTCACAAAACAGAATAATTCCTTAAATTCGCAGCATCAATTAATAGAGATAAAATTATACACATGAAATACGATATTATTGTTTTAGGAAGTGGACCTGGAGGATATGTTACTGCTATCCGAGCTTCTCAATTAGGCTTTAAAGTAGCTGTTATCGAAAAAGAAAATCTAGGTGGAGTTTGCTTGAACTGGGGATGTATCCCAACGAAAGCTTTATTGAAATCGGCTCAAGTTTTTGATTATTTAAAACACGCTTCTGATTACGGATTGACTGTTTCATCATTTGATAAAGATTTCTCAGCGGTGGTAAACCGTTCAAGAGGAGTAGCTGATGGAATGAGCAAAGGAGTTCAATTCTTGATGAAAAAAAATAAAATCGACGTTATTGATGGTTTTGGTAAAATCAAACCAGGCAAAAAAGTAGATGTAACTGATAAAGACGGCAAAGTAACTGAATACAGCGCAGATCATATTATTTTGGCAACCGGAGCGCGTTCTCGTGAATTACCTAATTTACCACAAGATGGTGTAAAAGTAATTGGATACCGTCAAGCAATGACTTTACCAAAGCAACCTAAATCAATGATTATTGTTGGTTCAGGAGCTATTGGAATTGAGTTTGCTCATTTTTACAATTCCATGGGAACTGATGTGACTATTGTAGAATTTATGCCCAACATTGTTCCTGTTGAAGACGAAGACATTTCGAAACAAATGGAACGTTCTATGAAAAAAGCAGGAGTTACTATTATGACTAATGCTTCTGTAGAAAAAATTGATACTTCAGGAAAAGGCGTTAAAGCATTTGTAAAAACAGCCAAAGGTGAAGAAGTGTTAGAAGCTGACATTTTACTTTCTGCGGTGGGTATCAAAACCAACATTGAAAACATCGGTTTAGAAGAAGTAGGTATTGCTACAGATAGAGATAAAATCTTAGTCAATGCTTACAACCAAACTAATATCCCTGGTTATTACGCTATTGGAGATATTACTCCAGGACAAGCTTTGGCTCACGTTGCCTCAGCAGAAGGAATTAACTGTGTGGAAAAAATTGCAGGATTACATGTTGAACCAATTGATTACGGAAACGTTCCTGGTTGTACTTATGCTACTCCAGAAATTGCTTCGGTTGGATTAACTGAAAAAGCTGCCAAAGAAAAAGGATACGAATTGAAAATTGGTAAATTCCCATTCTCAGCTTCAGGAAAAGCAAAAGCTTCTGGTGCTGCAGATGGATTTGTAAAAGTAATTTTTGATGCGAAATACGGAGAATGGTTAGGATGTCATATGATTGGAGCTGGAGTTACGGATATGATTGCGGAAGCGGTTGTCGCTCGTAAATTAGAAACAACGGGACACGAAATCTTAAAAGCGATTCACCCACACCCAACCATGAGTGAGGCGGTAATGGAAGCTGTAGCAGATGCCTACGGGGAAGTAATTCACTTGTAATTCACATACCAAATATCTATTATATACCCCGATTGATGCATTCTCTCGGGGTTATTTTTTACCAATATTTATACACCAATTTAAAATCAACATCATGCAATACAACAACATTTTAGAAACTATTGGCAACACGCCACACATCAAAATAAACCGACTTTTTGGTGAAAACAAAAACGTTTGGATCAAACTGGAACGAGCTAACCCAGGGGCAAGTATCAAGGACAGAATTGCATTAGCCATGATCGAAGATGCTGAAGCAAAAGGATTATTACAAAAAGACAGCACTATCATTGAAGCAACATCTGGAAATACAGGAATTGGTTTAGCCATGGTCGCTGCAGTAAAAGGTTACCGATTAATTTTGGTAATGCCCGAATCGATGTCAATAGAAAGAAGACGCTTGATGAGCATTTACGGCGCTGAATTTGTTTTGACTCCTCGTGAAAAAGGGATGAAAGGTGCTATTGAAAAAGCACAAGAATTGACTGCTGAGATTCCACACGCTTGGTCGCCTTTACAATTTGAAAATCCTGCCAATATAGAAGTTCATAAAAAAACTACCGCTCAAGAAATTATTAAAGCTTTTCCAAATGGATTGGACTATTTGATTACCGGAGTAGGAACTGGAGGACACATAACGGGTTGTGCTGAAATATTAAAAGCGCACTACCCTAACCTAAAGGTTTTTGCTGTAGAGCCTGAGGCCTCTCCAGTAATAAGTGGAGGGTCTCCTGCTCCTCACCCAATTCAAGGAATTGGCGCTGGATTTATCCCAACCAATTTGCATACCGATGTTTTGGACGGAGCCATTCAAGTGAGCAAAGATGACGCTTTCAGTTATGCACAACGAGCAGCAAAAGAAGAAGGAATTTTATTGGGTATTTCTTCAGGAGCTTCTTTAGCAGCTGTTGCCAAAAAAATAAAGGATATTCCGGCTGATGCAACGGTACTTACTTTTTGTTACGATACAGGAGAACGTTACTTGAGTATCGAAGGTTTATTCGAATAAATCCACTTTGATCATAAACACAATCCGATTGTTGAAAAGCAGTCGGATTTTTTATTTCAGTAGTTGGTAGAACCTGTAAAATTGAGTATCTTTCGTTGGAACAAACTACCCCCTAACCTCCCCGATTATGAAATGGAAAGTCATATTAATTGCAATCATTTGTTTCTCTTCTAACACCTACAGCCAAAAGAGTAAGGAAGAAATAGCTATCAAAAAATTATTAGAAAAAGAATCGGCCACCTGGCGTGCCAAAGATGTTCAGGGACACACTGAATGTTGGCATATTCAACCTTATAGCCGAATTTTAGTTTCATTACCTAATGGTCAAACTATAGACGTACCGCCTACTGCAATGCAAAACGAAAAACCCGAAAGTATGGGTAATGGTGGGTTTGCAGTAAATTCAAATTATAAAATGAGTATCAACAAAAATAATGCTTGGGTTAGTCATGACGAACTCTCCACCGATGCTGAAGGAAAAAGAACTTGGTCTTATGAAATCCGATTGTTAGAAAAAATTAAAGGACAATGGAAATTGGTAGGACAATCGCTCCACATCTACAAACGTGAAAATTAATTTGACTCATAACTATGCAAAGAAAAATTCAACCTTGGTGTTGGATTTTTTCATTTTAGAACGCTTGTAAAATGTCTATATTTGTTTAAAATAAAATAGCATGCAACATATTATAGATAGATTCATTAGTTATGTCACCATTGACACCGAATCCGATCCCAATTCAACAACAACTCCAAGTACACCTAAACAATGGAATTTAGCAACCCAACTAGTAGAGGAGTTAAAAACTATTGGTTTGCAAGACGTCACCATTGACGATAAAGCCTACATCATGGCAACACTTCCGAGCAATGTCGATTTCAAAGTTCCTACCATTGGTTTCATTTCGCATTTTGATACTTCTCCTGACTTCACTGGTGCTAATGTAAATCCGCAAGTAATTCCAAATTACGATGGTGGCGATATTGTATTGAATTCGGATAAAAATATCGTTTTGTCGCCAAAATACTTTAAGGATTTACTACAATACAGAGGACAAACATTAATTACTACAGACGGAACTACACTTCTAGGTGCCGATGACAAAGCGGGAATTACTGAAATTGTAACTGCTATGGAATACCTAATCCAACATCCCGAGATTAAACACGGAAAAATACGTATTGGATTTACCCCTGACGAAGAAATTGGACGAGGAGCGCATCATTTTGACGTAGACCAATTTGGTGCTGATTGGGCCTATACAATGGATGGAAGCCAGGTTGGCGAATTGGAATATGAAAATTTCAATGCGGCTGGAGCCAAAATAACCTTCAAAGGCAAAAGTGTACATCCTGGTTATGCCAAAGGCAAAATGATCAACTCTATGTTGATTGCTAACGAATTCATTAATGCCTTACCAAAAGGAGAAACCCCAGAAGAAACGAGAGGATATGAAGGATTTTTCCATGTGCATCATCTTAGTGGAAGTATAGAAGAAAGCGTTGTCGAATTGATTATTCGAGATCACAACAAAACAAAGTTTGAAAAGCGTAAAGCACTAATCGAAAAAATCACAAAAAAAATTAATAAAAAATTCGCCAAACAATTTGGTGAAAATATTGCCATTGCTGAAATCAACGACCAATACTACAACATGAAAGAAAAGGTTTTGCCTGTTAAACATATTGTCGATATTGCCGAGCAAGCCATGAAAGAAGTAGGAATTAAACCACTCATTAAACCCATCCGCGGAGGAACTGACGGTTCGCAATTGTCATATAAAGGACTACCTTGCCCTAATATTTTTGCTGGTGGACATAATTTTCATGGAAAATACGAATATGTCCCTGTGGAAAGCATTCAAAAAGCTATTGAGGTCATTGTCAAAATTGCAGAATTAACCGCAATCCGAAAATAATCCATAAAAAAAGCTCCCGATTGGGAGCTTTTTTATTTTGTTTTGCGATTATTTTTTATTCAAAGCAGCGCTCATTTCCATTGAAATAGCAGAACGCTCCATTTTTAATTTTCCTGACATCGTTTCGACAACTACAGTAGTCTCTGCCAATTCAGCAATTTTACCATGAAGTCCGCTTTTAGTGATAATTTTATCCCCTACTTTTAAGCTACTTTCAAATTCCTTTTCAGCTTTGGCTCTTTTTTGTTGTGGTCGAATCATAAAGAAATAGATCACTACAAACATTAATAAGAACGGCGCAAATTGACTTAATTGTCCCATAATTGTATTTTATTATTGTTAAACGTATTACATCAAGCCTCTTCCAGCTTTGATCATTTTTTTATTAGCTTGAAACTCTTTGACTAAATTATCTAAAATTCCGTTGATAAAAATACTACTTTTTGGCGTAGAATATTCTTTGGCTAATTCCAAATATTCATTCAACGTAACTTTTACAGGAATGGATGGAAATTTCAACAATTCGCAGATAGCCATTTTAAGAATAATCGTATCAATTTCAGCAATTCGATCCATATCCCAATTCGGTGTTTTGGTATCAAATTCTTTGGCCAATTCTTTCTCGTTTAAAACTGTTTTTATGAACAAATCTTTGGCAAAATCTTTATCGTCGGCATCTTTAAACAATTTAGGCACTCTAAAACTAGCATCTTCAGCTGATTTAATCGCTTTTAATTGTTTAACGATATGAGTATTTACTACCGGAATATCATCAATCCAAGTTAATTTATCATCTTCTAAATACTCGTATAACTTTTCGTTAGGAACAATAATATCAGTAAAAAGATCTACCACAAACTGCTTGTCTTCTTCAAAAGTATTCACAAAAGTACTCATGTATTTTTCATACAATTTACTTTCTTTCAAAGCAGTTAAAAGTAAATTAATATAATCATCATGAATGTTCCAATTTGTAATTTTTCTGTTTTCCAGAGCAATGCTCAAGGAATTATTATCTTCTAATAATTGAAAAATACTATTGTTTACGAATTTATTATTGGGATTGCGTTCTTCTTTGGTAGCCAAATGTTTTTGACTGGACAACTGTAAAAAGACTTTTTCCTTTTTGGCCATTTCAATTAATGAAGATAGCATGATCAGGTATAAATCTTGAATAGCGTCGATGCTGTAAAATAGAAATTTTTCTTGACCTTCTAAATTATCCGAACCGTTTTGGTGCATGGCATAAATGGATTGCATAACCTTAACGCGAATGTGTCTTCTATTTACCACTGTGTAAGAACTTTTAATGAATTAGACTGCAAAAATAGGCATTTCATCCATTAAAATAAAATTTAAATCTCTTTTTTAAACCAAAAAAATGTGTGCTGTAAATCAACATTTTAATCAATCAGTCCTGTTTTTACTGTCAATTATTCTTTTTATTCACCTATATTTGCGGAGCAATATAGCAGCGATCCCATGAAAGAATTAGGTTATTTAAATAAGTACTTTATCAAATACAAATTTAGTTTTTTACTAGGTATTGTAATTACTATCATTGCCCAATTCTTCTCACTCTATACTCCTAAATTGATTAGTAAGTCGTTGGGTGCAATTGAGCAATTTGACCAACTTTCAGACACTCAAAAAGCTACCGAAACTATTTTGTCTGGATTCAAAAGCGAATTAGTGTCTAACATTCTATTGATTATTGGCACCACCATTATCGCTGGTTTTTTGACCTTTTTAATGCGTCAAACCTTAATTGTAATGTCGCGACACATCGAATTTGATTTAAAAAACGAAGTCTTTAGACAGTACGAAAATCTTTCGCAACAATTCTACAAACAAAACAGAACTGGAGATTTAATGAATCGCATCAGTGAAGATGTTTCCAAAGTGAGAATGTATGTCGGTCCGGCTGTGATGTACACCATTAACACCTTCATCCGATTTGCCATTGTGATCGCTTATATGTATAATGTTTCACCAAGACTGACTTTATATACCTTATTGCCCTTACCCATTCTTTCGTATACGATTTTCAAACTGAGTTCAGAAATTAACAAACGAAGTACCATTTTCCAACAATACCTGTCTAAAGTATCGAGTTTTACTCAAGAAATTTTCTCAGGAATTAGAGTAATCAAAGCCTATTCTTTAGAAAACCAACACCAAAACAATATGATTGATTTGGCTGATGAAAGTAAAAACAAGAGCTTGGATTTAGCTCGTGTGCAATCTTTATTTGGACCATTGATGATGGCATTGATTGGTATAAGTAATTTAGTAGTGATCTATTTTGGCGGATTGATGTATATGGAGGGAACCATAAAAAGTATTGGAACCATTGCCGAATTTATTTTGTACGTAAACATGCTCACATGGCCCGTGGCCTCTTTGGGCTGGGTTTCGTCAATGGTACAAGAAGCTGAAGCTTCACAAAAACGTTTGAATGAGTTCTTGAAAATTGAACCTGAAATAAAAAACACCAATCCAAATCATTCTACAATTGAAGGAAGTATTGCTTTCAACAATGTAAGCTATACCTACGAGGATACAAATATTAAAGCAATTCAAAATATTTCCTTTACAGTAAAGAAAGGCGAAACATTGGCAATCTTAGGAAAAACTGGTTCTGGTAAATCTACTATCCTTTCCTTAATTTCTAGATTACACGATGTAACGGATGGAAACATAACAGTTGATGGTAGTGAAATTAGTCAGCTCAATTTATTCGACCTTAGAAACAGTATTGGAATTGTCCCTCAAGATGCTTTCTTATTTTCAGATAGTATCAAGAACAATATTAAATTTGGCAAAGAAAACGCCACTGATTTCGAAATAGAAAGTGCTGCAAAAAGTGCTGTGGTTCACGATAATATTATGGGATTTAATGCACAATATGAAACCATTCTAGGTGAAAGAGGAATTACACTTTCAGGCGGTCAAAAACAACGCGTATCGATCGCAAGGGCCATTATCAAAAACCCTCCTATTTTACTTTTCGACGATTGTTTATCAGCGGTTGATACTGAAACTGAAGAAACTATTTTGAACAATTTATTTGAAATTTGCAAAGACAAAACAACGATTATTGTAAGTCATCGTGTTTCGTCTGCTAAAAATGCAGATCAAATTATTATCATTGACGAAGGAAGAATAATACAACAAGGTTCTCATAATCAATTAATAAATGAAGAAGGCTACTATGCCGACTTGTATTTGAAACAACTATCCGAAAAAGAATTAACATAATTTTTTGGTCAATCAATTTTTTTTTATCATTTTTGGATGTCTATAAACCAATTAATGAAGACGGATTATGAGAGAACATGATATGTTAGAAAAAGAAGAAATATTTTCTAAAATTTTAAGAGCTGGAAGAAGAACCTACTTTTTTGATGTAAGAGCTACAAAAGCAGATGATTATTACATTACAATTACTGAAAGTAAGAAGTTTACTGAAGAGGATGGATCGTTTCATTTCAAAAAACATAAAATTTATTTGTACAAAGAAGACTTTGCTGCTTTTACTGAAATTTTAGGCGATATGACTTCCTACGTTTTAAACCACAAAGGCGAAGAAGTAATTTCTGAAAGACATCAAAAAGATTTCAAAAAAGAATACACTTCAGCAACTTCAGATGAAGAAATAACACCTCAGGTGTCTAGTTTTACAGATATTGATTTTGATGATATTTAATTAAAAATCAACTCAATAAAAAAGCCCAAAATCAAATGATTTTGGGCTTTTTTGTTTCTTAATACTTAGCAGGAACACCTGGCTTAGGTAATGATTTTTGAATAAATTTTCTTAGGTCATCATTTCCTTTAATCAAGTCTTCTTTTCGAAGATACATCATATGGCCACTGCGATACCCTTCAAAAGACATTCTGTCTTTTAGTCTGCCGCTCGGATCCATTTGCCACAAATTGTATTTGGCATTGAAATAATCACAAGCCCCATCGTAATATCCAGATTGTACTAATACATGCAAATACGGATTTTGAGCCATCGCTTGACGCAAATTCTCCCCCGTTTTATCACCCGAATTATCCCAAGGATGAACTGGTCCAAACATATTGTATTTTAAATCGGTTTTATATCCTAAATTATTACGAAGATAAATATTGATCGCTGGTGTAAATGAATGCAACCAAGAAGTTAATTCCGAATTAAAATCGGGTCCATCTCCAGCATCTTTGCGATCTATTCCTTTGTAACGAGAATCTAATCTACCCACAGTATACCCTTGATCTCTCAACAACTCTTTCCAAAAATAATCCAATGGAACATCCAAATTATTTTGCAAAATTACTTTTTCATCAACCCCTGAATAACGAGCCATTTTAGAAGCAATTGCTTTTCTTTCGGCTGGATCTATAAATCCTCCTTTACTCATGGCAGGAATTAATTCGTTAATGGTGAATTGTTCCACTTCTGGCAACATTGCAGTTAAATCTTTGGATTGCAAATCAGCAGCAAGTTTTTTATGAAACCAAGCTGTAGCCGCAAAATAAGGCAAACGCAAAGCAGCTTTTGAAGCCACTCCTCTTTCTATTCCTAAAGTAGTTGGTGAAACTAAAACAACACCATTTAAATACATCCATTGATTTTCTTGTAATTCCAAAGCCAATCCAGAAACACGTGTGGTTCCATAACTTTCACCTATTAGATACTTTGGTGATGCCCAACGATTATTACGAGTTACAAATGTTTTGATCCATTCTGCCAAATACTTCACATCGGCATTGACTCCAAAAAAAGTTGATTTCGGTGTTTCTTTGTTTGTCATTCTAGAATAAGCGGTATTGACTGGATTGACAAAAACAATATCAGCTACATCCAAAATAGAATACGGATTTTGTTTAACTCCATAGGGCTGTACCGGATATCCTTCGTCATCAATATTCAACAAAGTTGGTCCTGTGTAAGCAATTTGCATCCAAACCGAAGCCGAACCTGGACCACCATTAAATGAAATTACCAAGGGACGACTAGCTCTGTCATTCACATCGGAACGCTCATAATAGGTGTAAAATATTCCTGCAATAGTTTTCCCATCCTCGTCCCAAACCGGCATTGTTCCGGTTGTTGCTTGGTATGGAACCTTTTGACCTTTAATAGTAGTAAGATGCTGAGTAATTACTTTTTCATCTGGATTGAATTTAATATTGGATGCCAAACTTTCTACTTTTTCAGCTGGTGCAACAGCTGGTGTATCGGTTTTTTTAGTAGGAGTTTGCGCAATAGCGGTTAAGAAAGAACCGGTGAGCACTAAAGAAAACAACATTTTTTTCATAATAATAGTATTGAAGCGGTTATTTTTTTGATTAGACAAACAAATGTAAAATAAAATAGGAATAAATCACTCTATACAAACCAGTTAAATAATGGAATAAAAAAAAATCCCAAAACGACTGCTTTGGGATTTTATACTATTAAATTAAATGGATTATTTTACATCCATCAACTCTACGTCAAAGATTAAAGTAGCATTGGGCGGAATCACTCCTCCAGCACCGCGAGAACCATATCCTAAGTGTGATGGAATCACAAATCGAGCTTTATCACCCACTTGCAATAAGGCAATTCCTTCATCCCAACCTTCGATCACATTACCTCTACCTAATGGAAATTCGATTGGTTTTTTTCGTGCGTAGGAACTATCAAACACTTTTCCGTCAGGTAATTGCCCTGAATAGTGTACCGATACTGTTTTACCGTCTTCTGCTTTTTTACCAGATCCTCTTTGGATAAATTGGTAACGCAAACCACTTTCAGTTTTTTCAAAACCAGCAGCTAACTTTTCCATTTCAGCTTCAGCAGCAGCGCGTTCCGCTTCAATACGTTTGGCACGAGAACCTTCAAAAGTTCTAAAAGCTTCTACTGCATTCCATTGCTCTGCTTCTGCACCTACTCTAATTATTTCTAAAGACTCTAATAGATCACCTTGAGCCACCGCATCCACAACCTCTTGCCCTTCGATCACATGACCAAAAACAGTATGTTTACCATCCAACCAAGAAGTTGGCACGTGCGTAATATAAAATTGAGACCCATTGGTACCCGGACCAGCATTAGCCATAGCCAAAACTCCCGGACGATCGTGCTTCAAACTAGGGTGAAATTCATCATCAAATTTGTATCCTGCATCTCCAGTTCCAGTTCCTTGAGGACAACCTCCTTGAATCATAAAATCAGGGATAACACGGTGAAATGTTAAACCGTCATAATATTTAGTTCCTTGAGGTTTTACTTTATTTTCCAAATTCCCTTCAGCCAAAGCCACAAAGTTTCCTACTGTTCCTGGCGTTAAATCGTGTGTTAATTTTACTAAAACTGAACCCTTAGCGGTATTGAATTTAGCGTATATTCCGTTTTCCATTGTTGTTGATTTTTATTGATGCGCAAAATTACAACAATAATATAGAAATGACAAAAACTTCTTGGGCGTGCCCTTCGCAATCGCTACGGTCGGGCTATTCGTTCTATCTTTTAAACCGCTCAAAAAAAATTCGCAGTTTAAAAGGATGTCACTACTATCCCTCACGCATGAACCAACTTGTATTAAGATATTCATTATAAAAAATACTTTAAACTTTGTACCTTTGACCCTTCCAACTTTGCAACTATTTGAAATGCGTATAGATATTATAACTGTTCTACCGGAATTATTACGAAGCCCATTCGAAGCTTCCATTATGAAACGCGCTATCGACAAAGGTTTGGTAGAAGTTCATATTCATAATTTACGCGACTATACTACCAACAAGCAAAAAAGTGTCGATGATTATCCTTTTGGAGGTGGTGCCGGAATGGTCATGACAGTACAACCTATTGATGCTTGTATTACGTATTTAAAAAGTGAAAGAGAATACGACGAAATCATTTATATGTCGCCCGATGGAGAAACGTTAAACCAAAAAATGGCTAATACGATGTCCATGTATGAAAACATTATCATTTTATGCGGACATTATAAAGGAGTTGATCAACGGGTGCGTGATCATTTTATCACCAAAGAAATTTCGATTGGGGATTATGTTTTAAGTGGTGGTGAATTAGGCGCTTTAGTTGTATCGGATGCGTTGATCCGATTGATACCTGGCGTTTTGAGTGATGAAACCTCCGCCCTAACCGACAGTTTTCAAGATGGTTTATTATCCGGCCCTATCTATACTCGTCCAGCCGATTATAAAGGATGGAAAGTACCTGAAGTCTTAACTAGTGGCAATTTTGCCAAAATTGATCAATGGCGAGAAGACAAAGCCTATGAGCATACAAAAAATCGCCGACCTGACTTATTAGAAGAGTAATTGAATATTTTTTGTGTTTTTTCTTTAATATTCAAAATTTATATTTAATTTCGCAGCCGCATTAGACCAACCTCTGGCGAGAACCGTGAATGTTGCTCTATATTAAACCATAATTAAAATTATCATGGCAGATTTAATGAAATTCGTTAAAGACGAATTCGTAACAAGAAAAGATTTCCCAGATTTCGGAGCTGGAGACACAATTACTGTTTTCTACGAAATTAAAGAGGGTGAAAAAACTAGAACTCAGTTTTTTAAAGGAGTAGTGATTCAAAGAAGAGGTTCTGGAAATACAGAAACTTTTACTATTCGTAAAATGTCTGGAGCAATTGGAGTAGAGCGTATCTTCCCAGTTAATTTACCAGCTTTGCAAAAAATTGAAATCAATAAGAAAGGTGCTGTACGTAGAGCTAGAATTTTCTACTTCAGAGAACTTACTGGTAAAAAAGCAAAAATTAAAGATAAAAGAAGATTCTAATATCCTCTTGAATTTATTAAAGTCCCACAATGTGGGACTTTTTTTTGACATAAAATGAGCTTAAAATTCTCAATTTAGGAATTTTATCACCCTAAAAATAACAATTTGCAAATAAGGTGTTTAATCCCTTTAAATATTCGTTTTTATCAACCAATGCGACTTATTTTTACATCTGATTTTCCTATATTTGCCCCGCTAAAAAAAACAACGCAAACGTTTTAGTAGCAAAACATTAAAAACATTCGATTTTAAATACAAAATAATGGCACAGAAATCCAAAATTTTTTACACGCTTACAGACGAAGCCCCTTTGTTAGCAACTTATTCTTTTTTACCTATCGTTCAAGCCTTCACAGGAACCTCCGATATTGAAATTGAAACAAGAGACATTTCCCTAGCAGGAAGAATTTTAGCTAATTTTCCAGAATATCTTT
Source organism: Flavobacterium ammoniigenes (assembly GCF_020886055.1). NCBI lineage: Bacteria > Pseudomonadati > Bacteroidota > Flavobacteriia > Flavobacteriales > Flavobacteriaceae > Flavobacterium > Flavobacterium ammoniigenes. The sequence continues at coordinate 2,077,232 of NZ_AP025184.1, forward strand.
CAGATAATCAAAAAACTGGAGATGCTTTAGCTGAATTGGGTCAGCTAGCTACCACACCTGAAGCGAACATTATTAAATTACCTAACGTTTCTGCCTCAGTTCCTCAATTAAAAGCAGCCATTGCTGAATTACAATCGCATGGTTATGCTTTACCTGATTTCCCAGAAGATCCTCAAACAGAAGAAGAGAAAAGTGTCAAAGCAAAATACGCTAAAATATTAGGTTCGGCTGTAAATCCAGTTTTACGTGAAGGAAACTCTGATCGTAGAGCGCCAAAAGCAGTAAAAAATTACGCCAAAGCAAATCCGCATTCTATGGGAGCTTGGTCGTCAACCTCAAAAACTCATGTGGCTTCAATGGAAACTGGTGATTTTTACGGAAGTGAAAAATCAGTTACTGTTGCAGAGGCTACAGATGTAAAAATTGAATTCGTAGGAAAAGATGGAAGCACGTCTGTTTTAAAAGCGAGTACGCCATTAAAAGCAGGAGAAATTATTGATAGTTCTGTAATGAACTTAAATGCTTTAAAATCATTCGTTGCCAAAACCATCCAAGAAGCTAAAGAACAAGGTCTATTGCTTTCTGTTCACTTAAAAGCTACCATGATGAAAGTTTCTGATCCAATTATTTTTGGCGCTATCGTGGAAGTATACTTCAAAGACGTTTTTGAAAAATATGCTGCTTTATTTGCTGAATTGAATATCGATACCCGAAACGGTTTAGGTGATGTTTATGCAAAAATTGCAGGACACGCACAACAAGCCGAAGTAGAAGCTGCCATCAATCAAGCTATTGCAAACGGACCGGCTATTGCTATGGTAAACTCTGAAAAAGGGATTACCAACCTTCAAGTACCTTCGGATGTAATTGTAGATGCTTCAATGCCTGCTATGATTCGTACTTCAGGACAAATGTGGAACAAAGACGGAAAACAACAAGATACAGTGGCAATAATTCCAGACCGTTGTTATGCGGGAGTGTATACTGCTACTATCGATTTTTGTAAAGAAAATGGTGCTTTTGATCCAACTACAATGGGAAGTGTCCCTAACGTAGGTTTGATGGCTCAAAAAGCGGAAGAATATGGTTCTCATGATAAAACGTTTCAAATTGCCGCAGACGGACTTGTTCGCGTAGTGGATACCAATGGAACTGTTTTAATGGAACAAGCGGTGGAAGCAAAAGACATTTTTAGAATGTGTCAAGCCAAAGACGCTCCAATTCAAGACTGGGTTAAACTAGCGGTAAACAGAGCTCGTTTGTCTAATACTCCAGCTATTTTTTGGTTAGACGAAAATAGAGCTCACGACAGAGAATTAATTGTAAAAGTTCAAAAATACTTAAAAGACCACGATACTACAGGTTTGGATATTCAAATCTTATCTCCTATAGCTGCAACAAAAGCAACTTTAGAAAGAATCATTAAAGGATTAGACACTATTTCGGTAACCGGAAACGTATTGCGTGATTACCTAACCGATTTATTCCCAATTTTAGAAGTGGGTACTTCTGCTAAAATGTTATCTATCGTTCCATTAATGAATGGTGGCGGTTTGTTTGAAACCGGTGCAGGTGGATCTGCTCCAAAACACGTAGAACAGTTTACTGACGAAAGTTATTTACGTTGGGATTCACTTGGAGAGTTTTTAGCATTAGGTGCTTCTTTAGAACACTTAAGCCAAACTCTTAACAACCCAAAAGCATTAGTATTAGCAGAGACTTTAGATGTAGCCACAGAAAAATTCTTAGCTAACGATAAATCACCAGCACGTAAAGTTGGACAAATTGACAACCGTGGTTCTCATTTCTACCTAACAATGTACTGGGCTGAAGCTTTGGCTGCACAAGACAAAGATGCTGAACTAAAAGCAACTTTTACTCCAATTGCTAAAGCGTTGATTGAAAATGAAACTACCATCAATTCAGAATTAATTGGTTCACAAGGAAAACCACAAAATATTGGTGGTTACTACCAACCTAATCCAGAATTGACTACTAAAGCCATGAGACCAAGCGAAACATTCAATGCTATTTTAGCAAAAATCGCTTAATCAACTTTATTATATACACTTATAAAGGCAACTAATTTAGTTGCCTTTTTTTTAACGTTTAATTTCATTAAATGTTATTACTTTTAATGAAATTTGTATCGGATTCAAATGAAAAATCAAATGATGATTTCAAAAAAAATTAGCCTACTCTTTTTACTGCTATTATGCAGCTTTTCGCTGACTGCTCAGGAACGATTTACTTTAAGTGGAACTGTTAGCGATAGCAATAGTAATGAAACCTTAATTGGGGTCAACTTATACATCCCTGAATTAAAAACCGGAATAACTACAAATGAATATGGTTTTTACTCTATAACTGTTCCAAAAGGCTCCTACACTATTCGAATAAGTTACATGGGCTACAACTCGCTGGAAGAGAAAATTCAATTGCAACAGAATACTAAAACAAATTTCAAACTCTACTCAGCAGAGAATACATTGAAGGAAGTAATTGTTACCGACACTAAATCCAAAATAGACATTCGAAAACCAGAAATGAGTGTCAACAAACTCTCGATATCGGCAATCAAAAGAATGCCAGTAGTACTAGGAGAAGTCGATGTTTTAAAATCTATTTTATTACTTCCTGGTGTAACTAATGCGGGCGAAGGCGCTTCGGGATTCAATGTTCGCGGTGGTGGTGCAGATCAAAATTTAATCTTATTGGACGAGGCAACTATTTTTAATTCGTCGCACGTTTTTGGTTTTTTCTCTGTCTTTAATCCCGATGCAATCAAAGATTTAAAATTGTACAAAGGTGGCATTCCAGCACGTTTTGGAGGAAGAGCATCTTCAGTATTAGATATTTATCAAAAAGATGGGAACAGTAAAAAATTCAGTGCTAATGGAGGAATTGGATTAATATCAAGTCGTTTGTTACTTGAAGGTCCTTTGGTAAAAGACAAAGGTTCTTTCTTAATTGGCGGCCGAAGTTCGTATGCTCATTTATTCCTAAAACTCTCTGAAGATCAAAAAGATAACGCTGCTTATTTTTACGATTTAAACACAAAACTGAGTTACAAAATCAACCCCAATAATAATTTGTTTTTATCCGGGTACTTTGGTCGAGATGTTTTCAGCTTAGCCAATAGTTTTACCAATATTTACGGAAATTCAACATTAAACCTTAGATGGAACCACTTGTTTTCTAACAAACTTTTTTCAAATCTTTCGTTAATTTATTCCGATTATTATTACGGACTTGATTTGGATTTTGTAGGATTCAAATGGGATTCGGGAATTAAAAATTACAATATTAAATACGATTTCAAAAATTACATTTCAGATCGTTTTAAACTCAATTATGGTATTAATGCCATTTATTATGATTTCAATCCTGGAATCATTAAACCTTCCGACAGTAATTCAGGAATTAACTTTTCACAGCTGGACAAAAAATATGCTTTTGAACCCGCAATGTATATTAATGCCGATCAAGAAATTAGTTCAAGTCTTTCTATTTCATACGGATTGCGTTATAGTTTATTTTACCGTTTAGGCCAATCTGACCTAAATGTGTACGCCAATAACAACCCTGTTATATTCAATCCTGAGCTTCAGATTTATGAGAAAGCAAGTCCAATTGGCAAAACCACTTTCGATAAAAATAAGGTAATGAAAAGCTTCAATTACCTCGAACCCCGTTTTTCTGCGGCCTATCAATTGAACGACAATCAATCAGTCAAAGCGAGTTATAATCGTATGGTACAATACCTTCAATTGGTATCCAATACTTCTTCTCCAACACCACTAGATGTTTGGACGCCAAGCGATGCATTCATCAAACCCCAAATAGCGGATCAGGTGGCATTAGGCTATTTTACAAATTTCAACAATGATCTGTATTCATTGGAAGTAGAAACCTATTATAAAAAAGTACAAAACCGAATTGATTATATTGACGGTGCCGATTTGATCGCCAATAATGCGTTGGAACAAGTTATTTTAAATGGACAAATGAGATCCTATGGATTAGAAATAATGCTAAAGAAAAATGAAGGTCGCCTTAACGGTTGGATTTCCTACACACTCTCGCGTTCAGAACAACAAACTCCAGGAAGAACTAGTTCAGAAAGCGGAATAAATGATGGGCAGTGGTACAAATCGGCCTATGATAAATTACACAATTTAGCGGTAACCAGTTCGTATTTACTGAATGAAAAATGGTCCTTTGGAGCCAACTTTACCTTACAATCGGGTCAGCCCGTTACCTATCCAAATGGACAATATCAATATCTTGGAATAACAATTCCTAGTTATGGATTGCGAAATGAAAATCGATTACCCACCTACCATCATTTAGACATTTCTGCTACCTTAACCCCAAGAAAAAATGACAACAGAAACTGGAAAGGAGAATGGGTATTTAGTATTTATAATCTATATAATCGAAAGAATGCTGCGGCAATTAACTTTAGACAAAATAGTGAGACTGGAAATAATGAAGCGGTAAAAACCTCAATTTTCGGAATGGTACCAGCTGTAAGCTATAATTTTAAATTTTAAACGTCATGAGAAAATTATATTCATTACTAACTATAATTACTTGTTTATCGCTTTTAGGTTGTGAAGAAGTGATTCCATTAGATCTTCAATCAGGAACGCCGAAACTGGTAGTGGAAGCTGCTTTAACATGGAAAAAAGGAACTACCGGTAATATCCAAAAAATAAAATTAAGCACCACAACAGATTATTACAGTGATTCTCCAAATTATGTGAAAGGAGCGACAGTATTTGTTCAAAATAGTGCGAATCAAAGTTTTACTTTTGTTGAAGTACCCAACACAGGTGAATATAAGTGTTCGAATTTTATTCCCGTAATTGGCGACACCTACCGTTTGTCAATTCGATACAATGGAAACACCTATACCGCGCAAGAAGTACTGCAACCCGTTGCTACTATAATGAAAGTGGAACAAAATAATAATGGTGGTTTTGGTGGAAAAAACATTGAATTGAAAGCACATTATATCGACCCTTCGGATGTGAAAAATTACTACCTATACCGTTATACCTATTCTAGTCAAGTAATCTCCAATTTTTATACTGATGAAGATGTATTCTACAATGGAAATGAATTTTTCAGCATCTCTCAAAACGATAAAATTAAATCCGGTGATAAAGTAGAAATCAATCATTATGGTATTTCTAGAACCTATTTTAACTATATGTCAGTATTAGTGAGTATTGCCGGTAATGGTGGTGGCGGACCTTTTCAATCGCCTCCAGCAACTGTAAGAGGGAATATAATCAACACTACACAAGAAGAAAATTTTCCGTTGGGATACTTTTCATTAAGTGAATACGACTCAGTAAACTATACCGTTAAATAAAATCCGCTATTTGTAAAATTAAAACTAGTACACAATGTCTTCACATCACATCGTTCGAGACGACCAAGAGCCTGCTTTAATTATAGCCAATGGTGCCGCCTGCCAACCAGAATTATTGGGGCAGTTATTAGAATGGTCCCCCTTGGTTGTTGTATTGGATGCTGCCATGGAACGCGTGATGGAATTGGACATCAAAGTAGATGTTTTATTGGGTGATTTTGATGCTGATTTTGACCCCGAAAAATACCAAACAGAACAATACCCAATTGACATTATACATGCTCCAGATCAAAACAAAACCGACTTGGAAAAAGCATTTGACTATCTAATCGAACGCAATATTCCAGCCGTGAATGTGGTTTGGGCAACTGGAAAACGAGCCGATCATACTATTACCAACCTTACTACAATTACCAGCTATCGTGATCGTTTAAAAATTGTTCTCTTGGACGACCATTCCAAAGTATTTTTATTGCCCAAAAAATTCGAAAAATGGTATACTGCAAATACATCCATTTCTTTAATTCCTATCGGACAGGTAACTGGAATTCATTCTTCGAATTTATTTTATCCTTTACAAAACGACTCATTAAAATTAGGTTATCGAACGGGAAGCAGTAATCATGTAACGCATGACGGTATCGTAACCATCGAACATGCAGAAGGCGATTTACTTTTGATGGAATGTTTTGATTAAAGCATTCCAAAACAGTTTGCCTATCTTTGCAACGAAATGAAAAAAGAACAATCCGAAAATAGTCCTCAAAAACCTAATTTACATTCAAGAAATCTTGACAATTCGGGTTATCATTTTGACCAATTAATTCAATCTTGTCCGGAACTCAATGACTTTGTGTTTACAAATGAGTATCATACTCAGACAATTGATTTTGCAAATCCAGAAGCCGTAAAAACCTTGAACAAGGCCTTATTAACGAAGCATTTTGGAATAAAAAATTGGGACATTCCTAAAAACTACCTCTGTCCTCCTATTCCAGGTCGTGCTGATTACATTCACTATATCGCCGACTTGTTAGCTTCATGCAACAACGGAATCATACCGCATAGCGAAACTGTGCAAGGTTTGGATATTGGCATTGGTGCCAATTGCATTTATCCAATAATTGGAAATAGCTCCTACGACTGGAGTTTTGTTGGAACTGATATTGATGAATATGCGATTCAAAATTGCAAAAAAATCATTCAAAATAATCCCCAACTAATAGACGCCATTAGTTTGCAATTACAAACTGAAGCGCGTTTTATATTCAAAAATATCATTACATCCGAAGATCGATTTGCGTTTACCATTTGTAATCCGCCTTTCCATAAATCGGAAGAGGAAGACAACAAAGGAACTCTTCGAAAAATATCCAATTTAAACCAACAAAAAACTACAAAAGCGGTACTTAATTTTGGTGGTCAAAATGGCGAATTATGGTGCGATGGCGGCGAACTTAAATTCATAACTCAAATGATATATGAAAGTTCAAAATACCCATTAAATTGCCTTTGGTTTACTACATTGGTTTCCAAAAAAGAAAATCTTGCCTCTATATATAAAACCTTAAATAAAGTAAATGCTGCCGAAATAAAAACAGTCGATATGGCTCAAGGCCAAAAAACAAGTCGATTCGTAGCTTGGACCTTTATGACTGCTGACCAACAAAAAGCCTGGCAATTCTAGATAGAACAACTTTCCTTTCAATTACAATTTTGACTCATTTGTCCATTGGTGTCTTGATGTGAATTAAGTATCTTTACCAAATGAATTTCCAAGTAGTATCAGATTACCAACCCAAAGGCGACCAACCGCAAGCTATTGAAAAATTAGCGCGTGGAATTACTGATGGCGAACAATTCCAAACCTTATTAGGAGTTACGGGATCTGGTAAAACATTTACGGTGGCCAATGTTATTCAAGAAGTGCAACGACCTACTTTGGTTTTGGCACACAATAAAACTTTGGCGGCGCAATTGTATTCGGAATTCAAGCAATTTTTCCCCAACAATGCGGTAGAATATTTTGTTTCCTACTACGATTATTACCAACCTGAAGCATTTATGCCCGTAACAGGCGTCTTTATTGAAAAGGATTTATCCATCAATGAAGAGCTAGAAAAAATGCGTTTAAGCACGACCTCTTCCCTACTTTCTGGTCGAAGAGATATTTTGGTAGTAGCTTCGGTTTCCTGTTTGTACGGTATTGGAAATCCCGTAGAATTTCAAAAAAACGTGATAGCTTTAGAACGCGATCAAGCGATATCCAGAACCAAATTACTACACAGTTTAGTTCAGAGTTTATATTCCCGAACCGAAGCCGATTTCACTCCAGGAACCTTCCGAATTAAAGGCGACACGGTGGAAGTTTATCCAAGTTATGCGGATGACGCTTTTCGTATTCATTTCTTTGGGGACGAAATCGAAGAAATCGAGAGCTTTGATGTTAAAAATGCCCAAGTGTTAGAGAAGTTTGAAAAACTTACTATATATCCCGCAAACATGTTTGTGACTTCACCCGATGTGCTACAAAATGCCATTTGGGAAATCCAACAAGATTTGGTCAAACAAGTCGATTATTTTAAAGAAATTGGCAAGCATTTGGAAGCGAAACGCCTTGAAGAACGCACCAATTTTGATTTGGAAATGATCCGAGAATTGGGGTATTGCTCCGGCATCGAAAATTATTCTCGTTACCTTGACGGCCGAGCAGCTGGTACACGACCGTTTTGTTTACTGGACTATTTCCCAAAAGACTTTTTAATGGTGGTAGACGAAAGTCACGTTACCTTATCGCAAGTGCATGCTATGTATGGCGGTGACCGAAGTCGAAAAGAAAACTTAGTTGAATACGGTTTCCGTTTGCCTGCCGCTATGGACAACCGACCGTTGAAATTTGAAGAATTTGAAGCCATGCAAAATCAAGTGATTTATGTATCGGCGACTCCAGCTGACTATGAATTGCAAAAAACAGATGGCGTTGTTGTAGAACAAGTCATTCGACCAACGGGACTATTGGATCCCATTATTGAAGTGCGACCAAGTTTGAATCAGATCGATGATTTGATCGAAGAAATTCAACAACGCTGCGAATTAGACGAGCGTGTTTTAGTCACCACTTTGACGAAAAGAATGGCTGAAGAATTAGCCAAATATTTGACTAAAGTGTCTATTCGTTGTCGTTATATTCATTCGGATGTGGATACTTTGGAACGCATCGAAATCATGCAGGATTTACGAAAAGGATTGTTTGATGTATTGATTGGTGTCAACTTATTGCGGGAAGGTTTGGACTTACCTGAAGTGTCTTTGGTAACCATTTTAGATGCCGACAAAGAAGGTTTTTTGCGAAGTCATCGCTCGTTAACCCAAACCATTGGACGTGCCGCACGTAACCTAAATGGAAAAGCCATTATGTATGCGGATAAAATTACCGATAGCATGCAAAAAACTATTGATGAAACCAATTACCGAAGAACCAAACAGATTAATTTCAATATTGAAAATAATCAGGTTCCACAGGCTTTGAATAAAAAAATTGATTCGGCATTTACCAAAAACCCATTGGTGGAATACGAATTGGGACATACTTTAAATGTAGCTGCTGAGCCTGAAACCGCTTATTTAACCAAAGCAGAAATTGATAAATTAATTCGCGAAAAGCGCAAATCAATGGAAAAAGCAGCCAAAGATTTGGACTTTATGCAGGCAGCCAAATTACGTGACGAAATCAAAAAATTACAAGAACAAGCGTCTTAATTCTTTAGTTTATGGAACTGATTTTAAAAGCCTACGACCTTAAATTAAAACACACTTTTACCATTTCCAGAAAGTCCATTGATGTGCAACCCTGCGTGATTGTGACTTTAATTGATGGAGAATTCTCTGGTTTTGGTGAAGCCTCTTCGAATCCCTATTACAATATTACGGTACCCATGATGATCGCAGATTTGGAAAAAATCAGACCTATCATTGAAACTTCAGGAACTGAAACTCCCGAAGGGTTTTGGGCCAAAATTTATCCTTATTTAAAAGACAACTTGTTTGCTTTATGCGCTTTGGACAATGCATATAATGATTTATATGCACGCAAAAAAGGAAAGAAGTTGTATGAATTATGGAATTACACCACCGAAAATAATCCATTAACTGATTATACCATTGGCATTGCTCCTATTGAAAAAATGGTAGCTAAAATGGAAGAATTACCTTGGCCTATTTATAAAATTAAATTGGGAACCGAAGAAGATATTGCCATTGTCAAAACTCTTCGTCAACACAGTAATGCTATTTTTAGAATTGATGCCAATTGTGGTTGGGGAGTCGATGAAACGATTCAGAATTCGATCGCATTAAAAAAACTGGGGGTCGAATTTTTAGAACAACCTCTAAAGGCAGACGACTGGGAAGGACATAAAGAAGTTTATAAACATTCTGCTTTACCAATAATTGCAGATGAAAGTTGTATCAAAGAAGAAGATGTGGCAAAATGTTACCATCATTTTCACGGAGTTAATATCAAATTAGCAAAATGTGGTGGGCTCACACCTGGGAGACGCATGATTCAAGAAGCCAAACGCTTGGGGTTACGCACCATGGCAGGCTGCATGACCGAATCTACTGTGGGTATTTCTGCCATTGCACAACTACTACCTGAATTGGATTATGTCGATATGGATGGTCCCTTGTTACTGAGCGAAGATATTGCGCGAGGTGTCACTATGGAATTCGGTAAAATCAATTATGCGAATGGTAGCGGAACCGGAGTGGAATTATTATAAATTAATTATACAGGCTTAAAATATGATTCAACGTCTAGCTCTATTCTTTCTAGTATGTTTTGCATTTAGTACAACATTTGCACAACAAGCTATATTAAGTACCGCATCAAAACAAGTGGCAACTTTCACCATAAAAGCACCGCAACTTAACACCGATAAGAAGATCTGGATTTATTTACCAAAAAAATACGATTCGTCTAAAAAGAAATATCCTGTAATCTATATGCACGACGCACAAAATCTTTTCGATGCCAAAACTTCATATGTTGGCGAATGGAATATTGACGAAAAATTGGACAGTCTTAATGCTCAAGTAATTATTGTGGGAATTGAGCATGGGAACGAAAAACGTATTGATGAATTAACGCCATTTAAAAATGCAAAATATAGTGGCGGAAATGCCGACAATTACCTCCGATTTATTGTGGAAACACTAAAGCCGGAAATAGACACTAAATACAGAACAAAATCAGACACCGAAAATACAGGTATTATTGGAAGTTCTCTTGGCGGATTAGTTTCTTATTATGCGGTTTTAAAATACCCTGAAATTTTCGGAAAAGCAGGTGTTTTTTCACCTTCTTTTTGGTTCAACCGAAAAGAAATCAACGAATTGACACAAAAAAATCCTCCGCTAAAAGCTAAAATTTATTTTCTGTGCGGAGACTATGAAGGCGATGCAGATGTCATTCCTGACCTAAATACAATTCACAATTTGATAACAGCAAAAAGAGATGCCAATTTGAATTTATCCAAAATAAGAATTGTCAAAGGAGGACAACATAACGAAAAATTATGGAGAGATGGTTTTGTAAAAGCGTATCTTTGGCTTTTTTAATTGTGGATGCTTTTTAATTTACTGTATTTTAAACTAAAAGGCACCAATCAAAATATATTCAAAAATAGTACAATATGACCAATAACGATATCTTTAAAAAATTACGTGTCGCCTTGATGCTTCGTGATGACCAAATAGTGGAGATTTTAGAATTAGTAGATTTTAGAATTTCAAAATCAGAATTAGGGGCTTTCTTCCGTGATGAAAAACACGAAAACTATATGGAATGTGGTGACCAAGTGTTGCGTAATTTTTTAAACGGATTAGTCATTCATTTGAGAGGTACTAAAGAAAATCCAAAAAATCCAAATGATGTATTAGCTAAACACAAAGCTGAAATTCCGAAGAAAGATAACACTAAAGAAAGACCTGAATTTAAGGCCAGTCCGAGAGATCCTGAAAAAGCAAGAGGAGATCAAAAACCAAAATCGTATCCTGGAGCTAAGAAGCCGTTTAAGAAAGGTAATGCTAAAGCAACTCCAAAAGTACAAGTGGTAGAAAAAGTACAATTCAAAAACGGGAAGAATAAATAATGAAAAAGTTAATTTTTAGTATTGCTATTATTTCTTCTCTAAGTAGTTATAGCCAAAGTACAACCGACAAAAAGAAAGACAGTCTCCCTGAAGATGTTGCCGTATTCATAGATGCCCAACTTACCAATTCAGAAGTATTAAAATCGATTCAACCGAATGATATTGAATCGATGAATGTTATCAAAAAAGACACTGTTGTTAACTCTAGAAAATATAGAGGGCAAATTTTCATCAAAATGAAAAAGAAACAATAAATACACACTATATAAAACAAAAAATCCTGAGCTTTCACTCAGGATTTTTTATATCAAATAGTTTTCTAATTAAGAAAGTGCCGCTTGAACTTGGTCCGCTGCTTCTTGGAATTCAACAGCAGATAAAATTGGCATTCCTGAATTATCAATTAATTCTTTTGCAATAGCTGCGTTTGTACCTTGTAAACGAACAATGATTGGCACTTTAATCGCATCACCCATATTTTTGTAGGCATCAACAACTCCTTGCGCCACACGGTCACAACGAACAATTCCACCAAAAATATTGATTAGGATAGCTTTTACGTTTGGATCTTTTAAGATAATACGGAAAGCAGTCTCAACACGTTTTGCATCAGCAGTTCCTCCTACGTCAAGAAAGTTAGCTGGTTCAAAACCTGCATATTTAATTAAATCCATAGTCGCCATCGCTAATCCAGCTCCGTTTACCATACATCCAACAGTTCCGTCAAGGTCAACATAATTTAAGCCTACTTCTTTTGCTTCTACTTCGATTGGATTTTCCTCACGGATATCACGCATGTCAGCATACGTTTTTTGTCTGTATAAAGCGTTATCGTCAATATTTACTTTAGCATCCACTGCTAAAATTTTATCATCTGAAGTTTTTAAAACTGGATTAATTTCAAACATAGAGGCATCTGAACCGATATACGCATTGTATAACGAATCAATGAATTTTACCATTTCTTTGAAAGCATTTCCAGAAAGTCCTAAATTAAAAGCAATTCGTCTTGCTTGAAATCCTTGCAATCCAACAGCAGGATCAATTTCTTCTGTAAAAATTAAATGTGGTGTATGTTCAGCTACTTCTTCGATATCCATTCCACCTTCTGTAGAATACATAATCATATTACGACCTGTGGCTCTGTTCAATAAAACAGAAACATAAAATTCAGAGGTTTCGCTTTCACCTGGATAGTATACATCCTCAGCAATTAAAACTTTGTGTACTTTTTTACCTTCTGCAGAAGTTTGAGGAGTTACTAATTGCATTCCGATGATTTGCTCAGAAATCTCTTCTACTTGTTGTAAGTTTTTAGCCAACTTTACTCCACCACCTTTTCCACGTCCACCTGCGTGAACTTGTGCTTTAACAACGTACCAACCGGTTCCGGTTTCGGCAGTTAATTGTTTCGCTGCAGCAACAGCTTCTACTGGACTATTAGCTACAATTCCGCGTTGAATGCGAACTCCATAGCTAGATAGAATCTCTTTTCCTTGATATTCGTGTATGTTCATAATAAAGAATTTGTCTGCTTCTCTGAAATTATTTCAGAATAAAAGTGGTACAAAAATAGCAAAATAATATACATACAATATATTTTTTTCATTAAAAAAGTAGTTCTTCCTAATTATATTTGATGCTTTGTCGAAAAGAGTGATTTTTTAATAAAATTTAAATAATACCAACTAATTTGTTACAAAAAATAACATTCTGTTATATTTCTGTTTTTAGCTTTAAAATCAGCATTTTTACAGCAATATTACAGCGCCTTATTGTCAATACTTCAATCCAATCACTATTTAATAACAATATCTTCATTTAAAGAACCGTTTTCTACTATTTTGGTAAAAATCAACCCAAAAGAGGTTTTGAATTCGGTAAATAGTACGAAATATTTAATTTTGTAAAAAAATTATCAAGCATGAAAGTTAAAGAACAAGGCCTTTATTTACCAGAATTTGAGCACGACAATTGTGGTGCAGGATTTATCTGTAATTTGAATGGAATCAAGTCGAATGATATTATACACAAAGCACTTGACATCCTAATTAAATTAGAGCACCGTGGTGCGGTAAGTGCCGATGGAAGAACGGGAGATGGAGCTGGAATTTTATTTGATATTCCAGATGCGTTCTTTAAAAAAGTATGCCATTTCGAGCTACCAGAAGTTCGCGAATATGCAGTAGGTATGCTTTTTTTACCGAAAAGTCAGAATCAAGTTGATTTTTGTATCAAAACATTTGAAAAATGTGTACAAGATCAAAATTTACAAATATTAGGTTGGAGAGATGTTCCTGTTGATGTATCTAATTTAGGACAAGTAGCAGCAGAAAAAGAACCAACAATCAAACAAGTTTTTGTTGGTAAAAATGGATTGAAAATTACTGAACAAGAATTCAATGCTAAATTATTTGCTGCAAGAAAAATTTCGGAGCATGCGATCCGCAACTCTAAAACTTCGGAAAGCCACCGATACTATTTCACAAGTTTATCTACTACAACTATTATATACAAAGGTTTATTGATGCCGGAAGACATCAGTAGATACTATACTGATTTAACTGATACCGATTTAGTTACGAGATTGGCTTTGGTTCACCAACGTTTCTCAACTAACACTTTTCCATCTTGGGATTTGGCGCAACCATTTAGATACATGTGTCATAATGGGGAGATCAATACCTTGAGAGGAAATGTAAGCCGCATGCGTTCTCGTGAAGAATTGATGGAAAGTCCAATCTTCGGAGACGATATCAAAAAATTATTCCCTATTATCTTAGAAGGAAAATCTGATTCCGCCTCTATGGATATGGTAGTTGAATTGTTATTGATGACAGGACGTTCTTTACCCGAAGCGATGATGATGGTGGTTCCAGAAGCTTGGGAAAAACACCAAACCATGTCGAAAGAGAAAAAAGCATTCTACGAATACAATGCTTGTATCATGGAACCTTGGGATGGTCCTGCTTCTATTCCGTTTACTGACGGAAATGTAATTGGAGCTTTATTGGATAGAAATGGACTACGTCCTTCTCGTTATACGTTGACAAAAAGTGGATTCGTAATCATGTCATCTGAAATTGGTGTATTGGATATCGATCCAGAAGATGTAATTCAACACGGACGTTTAGAGCCAGGAAAAATGTTCTTGGTTGACATGAACGAAGGTCGAATCATTGAAGATGAAGAAGTTAAAAATGCAGTGGTGACCAAACGTCCTTACCAAAAATGGTTGGATGGTAATTTGGTTCAATTGGCACAAATACCTTACACAAACAACCCTATCCCAACCGAAACTATCGATTTCCATACGAGACAGCGTTTGTTTGGCTATACTATTGAAGATTTAAAAACCATCATTAACCCTATGGGAGCCAAAGGTGCTGAAGCGATCAGTTCTATGGGTAATGATACTCCACTAGCTGTTTTATCAGAACAACCGCAATTATTATACAACTATTTCAAACAATTATTTGCTCAGGTAACCAACCCTCCTTTGGATGGTATTCGTGAGGAAATCATTACTGATATTAGTTTGGCTGTAGGTGGTGATTTCAATATTTTTGATATTGACGAAAAACACAGTAAAAAAATCAAAATTCAAAATCCAGTTATCTCAAACGAGGATTTGGATAAAATAAGAAACATTGATCACGCCGATTTCAAATCGGTTACTATTTCTACTTTATACAAAATAGAAAAAGGAGTGAACGGTTTAGAGCGTTCATTAGAAAAATGTATTCAAGCTACTTTCAAAGCAGTTTCAGAAGGATGCAACATTGTAATCCTTTCAGATAGAGGCGTTACTGAAAAATTAGCGCCAATCCCAATGTTATTGGCTTGTTCTTATATTCACCATACTTTAAACAAATTAGGGGTTCGTTCTAAATTTGGTATCATCATCGAATCGGCTGAACCACGTGAACCACACCACTTTGCTTTATTATTTGGATACGGTGCTAGTGCGATCAATCCGTATATGGTGAATGAAATCATTCATGACCAAGTAAACGAAGGACATATTACAGGAGTAAAAGCAGATTACGCTATTACAAACTACAATAAAGCCATTGCCAAAGGAATCGTTAAGATTATGAATAAAATCGGTATCTCTACCTTGCATTCCTACAAAGCGGCTCAAATTTTTGAAATTCTAGGTCTAAACAAATCGTTTAGCACTAAATATTTCCCTTTCACTCCTTCTCGAATTGAAGGAATTGGATTGATGGAAGTGGAAAAAGAAATCAAGAAAAGACACCAAAAAGCGTTTCCTAATTCTAAAATTGCCAACTTATTACCTTTAGAAATCGGTGGTATTTACAGATGGAGACGATCAGGGGAGAAACATATGTTCAACCCAACTACAATTGCTAAATTGCAACAAGCAGTTCGTTTGAACAGTCCAGAAGCCTACCAACAATATTCTGATATGGTGAATAATCAAAGTAAAAACTTGATGACCATTAGAGGTTTATTCGAATTCAACAATTTAGATCCAATTTCTATTGACGAAGTAGAACCATGGACCGAAATCGTTAAGAAATTCAAAACAGGTGCGATGTCTTATGGATCGATCAGTTCTGAAGCACACGAGAATTTAGCGATTGCGATGAACCGTATTGGTGGTAAGAGTAACTCTGGTGAAGGGGGTGAAAACCCAAAACGTTTCCAAAAAGAATTAAATGGTGACTCTAAAAATAGTGCTATCAAACAAGTAGCATCAGGACGTTTTGGTGTGTCGATTAACTATTTGACCAATGCCAAAGAAATCCAAATTAAAATGGCTCAAGGAGCAAAACCTGGTGAAGGTGGACAGCTTCCTGGAGAAAAAGTAGTGCCTTGGATTGCAGAAACAAGAAATTCAACTCCTTATGTAGGATTAATTTCTCCTCCTCCACACCACGATATTTATTCTATTGAAGATTTATCACAATTAATCTTTGACTTGAAAAATGCCAACCGTGAGGCACGTGTGAACGTAAAATTAGTATCTGAAGTGGGTGTTGGAACTATTGCTGCTGGTGTTGCCAAAGCAAAAGCCGACGTGATCTTGATTTCAGGATACGATGGAGGAACGGGTGCTGCACCATTGACTTCATTACAACATACTGGTATTCCATGGGAATTGGGATTGGCAGAAGCACAACAAACTTTAATTCTAAATGACTTAAGAAGTCGTGTCGTTTTAGAGTGTGACGGACAATTAAAAACAGGTCGTGACGTAGCCGTGGCTGCTTTATTAGGAGCAGAAGAATTCGGATTTGCAACCGCTCCATTAGTAGCGTCAGGTTGTATCATGATGAGAGCATGTCACTTGAACACTTGTCCAGTAGGTATTGCTACACAAGATCCTGAATTGAGAAAAAATTTCAAAGGAACTCCAGAACATGTGATCAACTTCATGTATTTTATTGCAGAAGAATTAAGACAAATCATGGCTCAATTAGGTTTCAGAACTTTGAAAGAAATGGTAGGTCAATCACAAAAATTAAATGTGAACAAAGCAATCGATCACTACAAAGCAAATGGTTTGGATTTATCAGCGATTTTATATAAACCAGAAAAAGCAAACGTAGTTCCAAATCACAATACAACATCGCAAGATCACGCCTTAGAAAACGTATTGGATTTTGATATTATCAAAGCAGCTATTCCTTCTATTTATAGAAAAGAGAAAACTAGAGTTACTTTCAATATCAAAAATACAGACCGTTCAGTAGGTGCTATATTAAGTAACGAAATTTCTAAAATATACGGAGCACAAGGTTTACCAGACGATACGATCTTGGTGGACTTTACAGGTTCGGCTGGACAAAGTTTTGGAGCATTTGCTACGAATGGATTGTCTTTCAAAATCCACGGTAACTGTAATGATTACTTAGGTAAAGGACTTTCTGGTGGTAAATTAATCATCAAAGTGCCACCAACGGCTACCTTCAAACCAGAAGAGAACATTATCATTGGTAACGTTGCGCTTTACGGAGCGATAACTGGTGAAGCCTATATCAATGGTATGGCTGGAGAACGTTTTGCCGTTCGTAATTCGGGTGCAACAGCAGTTGTAGAAGGAATTGGGGATCATGGTTGTGAATACATGACTGGTGGAAATGTAGTAATTCTAGGTAAAACTGGAAGAAACTTCGCTGCAGGTATGAGTGGTGGTATTGCTTATGTATACGATCCGGAGAAGAAATTCGACGCCACAGTTTGTAATATGGAAATGGTTGCATTCGAAGAAAACGATGCAGAAGATATTACTAAATTGAGACGATTGATTAAAAATCATTCTATGTATACGAATAGTCCATTGGCTAAACGAATTTTAGCCGATTGGGAAAATCAACAAAAACACTTTATCAAAGTGATGCCAACCGATTACAAAAAAGCATTACAAAGATTGGCAGAAGAAAATAAAGTGGAAGAATTAATAGCACAATAGTCATGGGAAAGATAGGTGGATTTAAAGAATATAGTAGAGCAGACGAAAGTAATATCGCTGTAGCAGAACGTGTTTCTAATTACAATGAATTTACTGTTCCGTTATCGAAAGAAAAAATAAAAGAACAAGGTTCAAGATGTATGGATTGTGGTATTCCGTTCTGTCATAGTTCCTGTCCGTTAGGAAATTTAATTCCTGATTTTAACGACATGGTACACCAAGAAGAATGGGAAAGCGCATTGGCCATCTTACAATCAACCAATAACTTCCCAGAATTTACTGGAAGATTATGCCCAGCACCTTGCGAAAAATCATGTGTGTTAGGTATAATCAAAGAACCGGTTGCTATTGAAAATATTGAAAAAAATATTGTCGAAAGAGGATTTGCAGAAGGTTGGATCAAACCACAAATTCCTACTCAAAGAACTGGTAAAACCGTAGCTGTTGTAGGTTCTGGACCTGCTGGATTAGCGGCAGCACAACAATTAAATCGTGCCGGCCATACGGTAACGGTTTTTGAAAGAGACAATGCTATTGGAGGTTTATTACGTTACGGAATTCCAAACTTCAAATTAGAAAAAGGAATCATCGACAGACGTGTGGCTATCCTAGAAGCAGAAGGAATCACTTTCAAAACAAACGTTCACGTTGGAGTAAACTTCAGCATTGATGAATTGAAAGCTTTTGACTCGGTTGTACTTTGTGGTGGTGCTACTGAAAGAAGAGGATTACCAACCAAAGGTGCAGATGCTAAAGGTGTTGTTCAAGCCATGACATTCTTAACACAACAAACTAAAGTGGTTTGGGGAGAATCAGTTGCTGACCAAATTGTTGCTACCGGAAAAGATGTCATCGTTATTGGTGGTGGAGATACCGGTTCTGACTGTGTGGGTACGTCTAATCGACAAGGTGCCAAATCAGTAACTAACTTTGAGATTATGCCAAAACCACCAGTGGGAAGAAGCGAATCGACTCCTTGGCCTTACTGGCCGTTACAATTAAAAACATCGTCTTCACATGAAGAAGGTTGTAACAGAAACTGGCTAATCAATACCAAAGAATTCATTACTAACGATAAAGGCGAATTAACTGCTTTAAAAACAGTGGAAGTAGAATGGAAAATTGTTCCAGGTCAACGCCCAGAATTAATTGAAAAAGAAGGTTCTGAAAAAATCTGGCCTTGTGACTTAGCATTGTTAGCCCTAGGATTTACAGGCCCTGAAAAAACATTAAGCGAACAATTAGGTATTGAAACTGATGTTAGAACCAATTATAAAGCAAACAACTACCAAACCAATGTGCCTCATATTTTCACAGCCGGTGATATGAGAAGAGGACAATCATTAATAGTTTGGGCTATCTCTGAAGGCCGTGAGGCTGCCAGAGAAGTAGATTTGTTCTTAATGGGTTCAACAAACCTACCTACAAAAGGTAACGGAGATTTACCTACACTATAACTAAACAACAACACAACTCTCCAAAAATCCCTTGATTGATTTCAAGGGATTTTTTTTATATTTTTTCAATAAAATTGACTTAATGTTTTAAATTAAACATTTTGTTATATTTTGTTAAACTATCTTATTTAATTTGTTTGTACGATATAAGAACTATAAATTTGCCCAAAATTAGAATCCCATGCACGGAAAAGACTTATTACATTTAGCTGAACAATTTGGTAGCCCCTTATATGTTTATGATGCCGAAAAAATACAATCGCAATACAACAGATTGACTAAAGCGTTTTCTAAAGTTGAAACACTTCGAATCAATTATGCAATGAAAGCATTATCCAATGTAGCCATTTTGCAATTATTGAGAGATATGGGTTCTGGTTTGGATACAGTTTCCATTCAGGAAGTTTTATTAGGATTACACGCCGGTTATGAGCCTGAAAAAATATTTTTTACGCCTAACGGTGTTTCTTTAGAAGAAATAGAAGAAGTGGCTGCAATGGGTGTTCAAATCAACATTGACAACTTGTCTATCCTAGAACAATTTGGAACCAAATACCCAGACACACCAGTTTGTATTCGCATTAATCCTCATGTTATGGCGGGTGGAAACACCAACATTTCCGTAGGACATATTGATAGTAAATTTGGTATCTCAATTCACCAATTGCCACACTTAATTCGTATTGTAGAAAATACAAAAATGAACATTGTGGGTATTCACATGCATACCGGATCGGATATTTTAGATATTGAGGTATTCTTGTATGCTGCTGAAATCTTATTTGATGTGGCTAAAAATTTCAAAAACTTAGAATTTTTAGATTTTGGTAGTGGTTTCAAAGTACCTTATAAAAAAGACGATATTGAAACTGATATTGAAGAGTTAGGTAAAAAATTATCCAAACGTTTCAATGATTTCTGCACAGAATATGGTAAAGAATTGACCTTAATCTTCGAACCAGGAAAATTCTTGGTGAGTGAGGCCGGTTTCTTCTTGGCAAAAGTGAATGTGGTAAAACAAACTACTTCTACTGTTTTTGCAGGAGTGGACAGTGGATTCAATCACTTGATTCGTCCAATGCTTTACGGATCACAGCACCACATTGAAAACATCTCTAATCCAAAAGGAAAAGAGCGTTTTTACTCAGTTGTGGGTTACATTTGCGAGACAGATACTTTTGCTAACAACCGACGCATTGCTGAAATCAACGAGGGAGATATTCTGTGTTTCAAAAATGCAGGTGCTTATTGCTTCTCTATGTCATCGAATTACAATTCCAGATACAAACCTGCAGAGGTTTTATGGATGAATGGTGAAGGCCATTTAATTCGTGCCAAAGAATCGTTTGAAGATTTATTACGCAATCAAATTCCGTTGCCAGTCGCTGCAACTGTTTAATACATAAAAAAATCCCGTTCTATTGAACGGGATTTTTTATAGCTACGAATAATTTCTAAAACAATTCAACTAATACTTCAGACTCTGTTCCATTAGGAAATGGAATTTTTAATAGTTGTGAAAGCGTTGGTGCTATTTGAGTGATGTGTTTTTTGGAATGTGAATTCCCCTTGGGAACATGCCAACCGTAAAAAAGCATCGGTACATGCGTGTCATAACTATTAGCCGAACCATGCGTTGTTCCTGTCTCAATGTATTCTAAATAGCCTGCTTTGTCTAAAATAAAAAGATCTCCATTTTGTTTTGGATCATAACCTTTAGCAATAAAACTCAAGAAATAATCATCTCCGGTTGAAGCTAAAATTTCTTCCTCGGTATAGACGCGTTTCACTTGGTCTTGTGTCATCATAAAGTCTTTGAAACTTTGTTTTACTTTGGCCAATTCTAAACCTTTTTCTTTAAGAATTGATTTATTAAAGTACAAATTAGAATTTGAGTAATTAACTATTACATCTGCACCAAAAGTATCGTTAGAAAATTTTCGTAAAGCGGCATCTACACTTTTAGAAGGCACATTTTTAACATTGTATTTATTGTCTTTCAAATAGTTAGGATTCTCTGCTCCTGCATGATCGGCAGTTAAGAACAATACGTAATTGTCTTTTCCGACGGTTTGATCCAAATACGTCATGAACTTAGCCAAGGTCAAATCCAATCGCAAATAGGTGTCTTGCAATTCCATAGAACGCGGTCCAAAAGTATGTCCAACATAATCTGTAGAAGAAAAACTCACAGCCAAGAAATCAGTAATAGCGTCTTTCCCTAATTGTTCTTTATCAATTGCTCTTATCGCCAAATCAGCTAAAATGTCATTGCCAAAAGGCGTAGTACGCAATACATCTGCCCCCTTTTCATCGTATATTTTTTTCAAATTATATGGAAAAACAGGTCCTGTGGTTTTGTCAATTTTTCCTTCATACGGATTATCATCAACTAAACTTTCGTCGTAAGTCGCAACCGGCTTAAGCAAATCCCATCCCCCATTAATGTAATTCAAATAACGCTTTTCATTATTGAAATCCGTTACCCAAGAAGGTAAACTTGTGCCATAAAACGTACTCGAAATAAACGCTCCCGTTTTACTGTACCAATACGCCCCATTGGCAAAATGACCCGCTGGCAAAATTGCACCTCGGTCTTTAATACTCATCCCAATGACTTTCCCTTTAAAGTTGGTTGCCATACGCAATTCATCAGTGATCGTAGTACTTAATAAATTTTTAGGAGACATGGCTCCTTCTTTATCTGTTCCGTCTCCGATTGTTTTTACGCTGGCATCATCAGTGCAATACATTTCTTTTCCGGTGGAACGATTGAACCATTCGTTTCCAACAATTCCGTGTGTTGCAGGAGTTGTTCCAGTGTAAATAGAAGCATGTCCTGGCGCAGTATAAGTTGGCACATAATTGTAATGCATATTATGAAAAGTATAACCACCGTTCATAATTCTCTTAAAACCATTAGCAGAAAAATCATCTGAAAAACGATACAAATATTCCATCTTCATTTGGTCTACCACAATTCCAACTACTAATTTCGGACGCTGCTGAGCTTGAATAGTTAGAATACTAGACAAAGCAAAAAACAATATAATTTTTTTCATTTTATTCTATTTTATACCCTTCAAAAATAGGGATTAAATTGGATAATTATTTTCAACAATGGATTATTGAATACATTTAATTTAAAGATAACATAAATACCGAATTCTATTTTGGATTTTCTTCAAAATAGCGTTGTTCGATACGTTTGATGTCTTTGATGGAATTTTTGGCCCAAGCCAATCGTTTTACTAGAATTTCGTCTTCAGATAATTGCCAATTAATATCTGAATTGCGTAGTCTGTTGGTCAAATTCTGAATAATAATGGCTGCCG